>JBGTMK010000325.1:0-8560 GCA_041743605.1 Nostoc sp. | reverse complement strand
AACACCCTTAAGAAAAACCTTCATAATTCATAGTGCATAATTATGCGTCACCGTTGTCGCGTCAAAAAACTCAGTAAACCAGCCGATCAACGCCGTGCTTTACTGCGATCGCTCGCCACCGAGTTGATCCGTCATGGTAAGATCACCACCACTTTAATTAGAGCGAAAGTTCTAAGAAGTGAAGTGGAAAAAATGATTACTCTAGCCAAAAATGGCTCATTGTCAGCACGTCGGGAAGCCCTTGGCTACATCTTCGACAAACAACTGGTTCATGCTCTATTTGAGCAAGCTCCAACTCGATATGGCGATCGCCAGGGCGGTTATACCCGCATCCTGCGTACCGTACCGCGTCGGGGTGATAATGCAAAAATGGCAATAATTGAATTGGTTTAAGTCATTAGTCATTGGTCATTAGTCATTGGTCATTAGTGAATCACAAAGGACAACTGACAAAAGACAAATGACAAAGGACAAAATCTGTATGTTAGAAAGCCACCAGCCTACACAAACTCATCGAGTAGCCTTGGTAATCCAATACCTGGGCACTCATTTTCATGGCTGGCAACGGCAAAAACAACACCGGACAGTCCAAGAAGAGATCGAAATTGCGATCGCTACTATTCTTGGGTATCATGTAACACTACATGGTGCCGGGCGAACCGATTCTGGAGTTCACGCTGCTGCTCAAGTAGCCCATTTTGAAGCAACAGGTTTTATTCCGCCTCACAAGTGGGCAACAATCCTCAACAGCTACCTGCCGCCAGATATATTAATCAGGGCTTCAGCTAGTGTCGATAACCGTTGGCACGCTCGCTTTAGTGCAGCCTATCGACGGTATCGCTACACAATATATACTGAAGATCGGCTTAACTTGTTTGTAAGACCCTTCAGTTGGCATTATTATTATGCACCCCTGGATGAATCTTTAATCCAAGCTGCCTTGAAACCTCTCCTGGGAAAGCATCACTTAGCTGCTTTTCACCGTGCAGGCTCAAAGCGATCGCATTCCTGGGTAGAGGTGCAAGCAGTAGAGTGTCGTCGCAGTGGGCCATTTATCCATATTGAAATACAGGCAGATGGATTTTTGTATGGCATGGTACGGCTGTTGGTAGGGATGCTGGTAGAAGTAGGTTCTGGACAACGAACACTTTCCAGTTTCACCCAACTCTGGGAAGAACAACGTCGGGAAGAAGTGAAATACGCCGCACCGCCTCAAGGCTTGTGCTTGTTGCGAGTCGGCTATCCCGATTTTCCCTTTCCAAAAGAGATTTGGTACGACACCTTGCCAAAGTTCGTCACTAGTCAAGAGTCATTAGTCATTGGTCAATAGTCATTAGTCATTGGTCATTAGTGAATAACTAAGGACAACTGACAAAGGACAAAGAACAAATGACAAAAGACAAATGACTAATGACAAATTAAAAATGACAAAGGACAAATGACAAATGACAACAGTTAAAACATACCTTCCTTCTCAAGCAACCCTTGAGCGTGAGTGGTACGTAGTAGATGCCACCGATAAACGCCTAGGTCGCCTCGCCAGCGAAATCGCTCAGGTATTGAGAGGCAAAAAGAAACCCGAATATACACCCCACCTAGATACAGGTGACTTCGTAATCGTCATCAATGCCGAGAAAGTAGCAGTCACAGGCAAAAAGCGCACTCAAAAGCTTTACCGCCGCCATTCTGGTCGTCCCGGTGGGATGAAAACGGAAACTTTCGCTAAACTGCAAGACCGCATACCAGAGCGGATTTTAGAACAAGCTGTTAAAGGTATGCTACCTAAAAATAGCCTGGGTAAGCAGTTGTTCACCAAGCTGAAAGTTTACGCTGGCCCTACGCATCCTCATGATGCTCAAAAACCCAAAGAACTAAAAGTTAGTACAATTCCTGGAGAAGAAAATTAATGGTAGTAGCAGATGCTAATAGCGGTCGCGCCGTATACTGGGGTACTGGCCGTCGTAAGAACGCAGTAGCTAGAGTACGCTTAGTTCCAGGAACCGGTCAACTGATTGTGAACGGTAAAGATGGAACCTTGTATTTCCAATTCAACCCCAACTACCTGGGAGTGATTAAAGCACCCCTGGAAACTCTGGGATTAGAAAACGAATATGACATTTTGGTAAAAGCAGAAGGCGGCGGCTTGACCGGACAAGCTGATTCTGTTCGTTTGGGAGTTGCCCGTGCTTTGTGCCAACTAGACCCAGACAACCGCCCACCCTTGAAAACCGAAGGTTACTTGACTCGTGATCCAAGGGCTAAAGAGCGGAAGAAATATGGTTTACATAAAGCCCGGAAAGCACCTCAGTACTCTAAGCGTTAAGCGATTGGGCATGGGGCATGGGGCATTGGGCATTGGGCATTGGTTTCTCCCACTTCCTCATCTCCCCACTCCCCACTCCCCACTCCCCACTCCCCACTCCCCACTCCCCACTCCCCACTCCCTAGCTGCAATTGAGAGCTAAAAGTTATAATTAGTATAGATTCATCACAAAAAGAACAATGGCTAAAGCTGATATTCACCCCAAGTGGTATCCAGATGCTAAAGTTTACTGCAACGGTCAAGTTGTTATGACCATTGGCTCTACCAAGCCTGAATTGCACGTAGATGTTTGGTCTGGAAATCACCCCTTTTACACCGGCACTCAGAAGATTATTGACACTGAGGGTCGAGTAGAGCGCTTCCTCCGCAAGTACGGTATGAGCAGCACTCAAACATCTGGCGAGGAACAAGACAAAAAGTAGCGAGTTGGCTCTGCTGTTAACGACGGCCCTGCATCAGCTGGGTCGATTTTCATTTATATGCTCGAGCCAATTTGTTATTTTTTTAAGGAGCGATCGCACTCGTCATGGCTGAATCATACTTACTGGACAAACTAAAATCCGTTGAACAAACTTTTAATGAATTAACACGTCGTCTTGGCGACCCCGATACCGCTAGCAATCCTGATGAGTATCAAGAAATTGCTAAGTCTCGTTCTTCTTTGGAAGAGGTTGTTGATACTTATGAAATTTGGAAAACAGCCCAAGAAGACTTGACCGGAGCGCGTCAGGTTTACAAAGAATCTGCAAGTGACCCAGAGTTGCAAGAAATGGCATCACTGGAAGTAAAAGAACTTGAAGAAAAAATAGAACATTTAGAGTCTCGCTTGAAAGTCTTACTGCTACCACGCGACCCCAATGATGAAAAGAATATCATGTTGGAAATTCGCGCTGGTACTGGTGGCGATGAAGCAAGTATTTGGGCTGGCGATTTGATGCAGATGTACACCCGCTATGCCCAGACTCAAGGTTGGAAAGTTTCTCTAGTGAGCGAATCTCGCGGAGAAATGGGTGGCTGGAAAGAGGTCATTCTCGAAATTAAAGGTAATGACGTTTATAGCCAGTTAAAGTTTGAGGCTGGAGTGCATCGTGTGCAGCGCGTGCCGGCAACTGAATCCGGGGGACGGGTTCATACTTCCACAGCTACCGTGGCGATTATGCCAGAGGTGGATGATGTGGAAATTCACATTGACCCGAAAGATATTGAAATGACTACAGCTCGTTCTGGTGGTGCTGGTGGACAAAACGTCAACAAGGTGGAAACAGCCGTTGACTTGATGCACAAACCAACAGGGATTCGGATTTTCTGTACAGAAGAACGCAGCCAGTTACAAAACAAAGAACGGGCGATGCAAATTCTGCGGGCGAAGTTGTATGACATCAAGTTAGGCGAACAACAAGCAGCTGTAACTTCCATGCGGCGATCGCAGGTTGGTACTGGATCGCGATCGGAAAAAATTCGCACCTATAATTATAAAGATAACCGGGCTACCGATCATCGGTTAGGTCAGAATTATTCTCTTACCCCTGTTTTGGATGGTGATTTAGAGACGCTGATCCAATCTTGTATATCTCTAGACCAACAGGAACGGCTGGCGGAGTTAGCGACTTCTGCCGCTAACTAATTTCTGTTGTTAAATATCCCAATACGCTTGGGTTAACGGTTATTGGTCTTTGAAGACGCGATAAATCGCGTCTCTACATGAGGGTTTTGTTGCTCATTCTGAACTTCTAAAACCACTTGTTCTTCTGTTATTTTTAACACAAACAGGTGGTTTTCTAATATCGTGTGGAGTGCATCTTCTATTTCACTGGGATAATGGTAATAGGCAAATTCGTACTTCATAACGTAATTTAACTTCGCCCATTCCTTTAGGGTTTCACAAGTATAAATTAGTTTTTCCACTTCTTCTTGCCAACGTGCAAAAATCCGGTAGCTAAAAAAGCTGCTGCATATATTGCCTTTTGCATCCCAGTAGGAAATACACACTTGATGTTTCAGAAGGTGGATTTTTTTGATTTGCTTAACATCGTAGCCTTTAACTTTTAAAGCTTCTTTGGTTTCTGCGTCAGAAATGTTCCACTGTTCTGGTTTAATTTTATTAGTGGCTATAAGGTTTTTGCCTTTGCGGCGATATTGATTAATTTTGCGTGGCTTGCGAAACATGATGCACCTTCGATATTATTTCTTCGCAGCAAAGTCTAGCTACTAGCACAAGCGCCGTAGCAAACTAAGTTTTTTGGATTGGTTAAAGATAGATGGGTTATTCTACTAGCTTGATGCCTGTAGTTGCCGATTTACAACCAGAGATATAGTTTAGTACTAAAACACAAGGCTGTCAATATAAAAGTAAACTTGTATTATTGAAAGTAAACTTGTAAATACAGTTGGCTAGCTATATAAGCAGTGAACATCGAAAGCAAACAAAAACTGATTGAAATCATTAAACTAGCTCGCGGTTCAATGAGTCAGCGAGCATTTGGTAAGCTTTTGGGAGTATCTGCCACTGCCGTTCAGATGTGGGAAAAAGGTGTAAAGGTGCCAGATACAGAAAATTTGGCTCGAATCGCATCGAAAGCAGGTTACACGATGGAAGAGTTAATCAGCTGCATAGATGGCAAGCCAATTCCAGAAACCTCAGATTTGAGTCTGATTCTGAGACAAATCCAGCATATGCCTTTAGCCCAAGTGGCTCAAATTGTGCAAGCTGCGGCAGATAGATTGGCGGCTGTGGCTGAAGCATCTGGGGATGAGGCGAAGGCTAGTTGAATATTAAAATAATTCGTAATTCGTAATTCGTAATTCGTAATTAAGTTTTTTTAACTAGCTTGTGGTTTCTTGCTGTCAAGATTCAACTCTATGGACAAACCTTTTTTGTATGACCAAGACTTCTATGGCTGGACACAGCAGCAGGCGAAAGCATTAGAGCAGAGGCTAGTTATGGAACTAGACTGGCAAAACCTGCAAGAGGAAATTCAAGCTTTGGGGAGACAGGAATATCGGGAACTCGTGAGTCGTCTGAGTGTATTACTCGGTCATTTCTTAAAGTGGGAGTATCAACCCGAACAACGCTCTCGCAGTTGGTTTTTAACAATTCGAGAACAGCGTCGCGCCATCCACAGACATTTGCGACAGAACCCCAGCTTAAAGTCTCGAATCGAAGAAGCCGTGTTAGATGGCTTTGAAGCGGGAGTCGATTTGGCGCTACGAGAAACTAACTTACCATTACGAATTTTTCCAGAGCATTGCCCCTATTCATTTGATGATGCGATCGCAGACAATTTTCTGTGCGATACTCATCAGGACTGGCAAGGATAATTCGTTGTCAGGAGAACCCTGACACCCTATGCAATCTATCCACCTCCTCACTTTTAGATCCCTTCTCTTGGTGTTTTGGCGGTTAGTTTCTATCAAACCCTCTACAACCCTGTGGCAAAATTTATTAGAGTCCTTCCATAGTTAGTTTGCCCCGCATGACCGCAACCATTCCCAATCTTCCCAGTCTCTACGACCCTTTTTCCACTGAAGCCAAGTGGCAAAAATTCTGGGAAGACAACCAAGTTTACAAAGCTGACCCCAACAAAGGCGGCGAACCTTACTGCATCGTCATTCCACCGCCGAATGTCACCGGCAGTTTGCACATGGGACACGCATTTGAAAGTGCGTTGATTGATACTCTTGTGCGCTACCACCGGATGCAGGGACGCAATACCCTGTGGCTACCCGGAACTGACCACGCCAGCATTGCTGTGCATAGTATGCTGGAAAAGCAACTCAAGACAGAGGGTAAAACTCGCTACGAATTGGGGCGTGAGAAGTTTCTAGAACGCGCTTGGCAATGGAAAGCGGAGTCTGAGGGAACGATTCTGAATCAGCTACGACGCTTAGGTGTCTCGGTGGACTGGTCACGGGAAAGGTTTACCCTGGATGAGGGTTTATCTAAAGCTGTTGTCGAGGCGTTTACTCGTCTTTACGAGGAAGGCTTAATTTATCGTGGTGAATATTTAGTTAACTGGTGTCCAGCTTCTCAGTCGGCTGTGTCTGATGTAGAAGTAGAAAATCAAGAGGTTAATGGCAATCTCTGGCACTTCCGCTATCCTCTCACCGATGGTTCCGGTTTTGTAGAGGTGGCGACAACTAGACCAGAAACTATGCTAGGTGATACGGCAGTAGCAGTTAATCCAAATGACGATCGCTACAAACACCTCATCGGCAAAACTGTAACTCTGCCCATTTTACAACGAGAAATTCCCATCATTGGCGATGAATTCGTTGACCCCACTTTCGGCACAGGCTGCGTGAAAGTGACTCCCGCCCATGACCCGAACGATTTTGACATGGGTAAGCGTCATAATTTGCCCTTTATCAACATTATGAATAAAGACGGCACTCTCAACGCCAATGCCGGGGAGTTTCAAGGACAAGACCGCTTTGTTGCTAGAAAGAATGTGGTTTCTCGCTTAGAGGCAGATGGCTTTTTGGTGAAGATAGAAGACTATAAGCATACCGTTCCCTACAGCGATCGCGGTAAAGTACCCATTGAACCCCTCCTCTCGACTCAGTGGTTTGTCAAAATTCGTCCCCTCGCTGACAACACTCTCGAATTCCTCGACCAGCAAACTTCCCCAGAGTTTGTCCCCCAACGCTGGACAAAGGTCTATCGTGATTGGCTTGTAAAACTCAAAGATTGGTGTATCTCTCGGCAATTATGGTGGGGACACCAAATTCCTGCTTGGTACGCTATCAGTGAAACGGGTGGGCAAATTACTGATAACACGCCGTTTGTGGTGGCGAAATCGGAAACTGAAGCTTGGGAGAAAGCTAAATCACAATTTGGCGAAAATGTCAAGTTAGAACAAGACCCAGATGTGCTAGATACTTGGTTTTCTTCGGGACTTTGGCCATTTTCGACTTTGGGCTGGCCAGAACAAACTCAGGATTTAGCAACTTACTACCCGACTACAACTTTGGTTACAGGCTTTGACATCATCTTTTTCTGGGTAGCTAGAATGACAATGATGGCTGGGCATTTTACTGAGCAAATGCCTTTCCAAACCGTTTACATCCACGGCTTGGTGCTGGATGAAAAAGGTCAGAAGATGTCAAAGACCAAAGGTAATGGCATTGATCCATTGCTATTGATTGACAAATATGGTACTGACGCTCTGCGCTATACCCTAATTAGGGAAGTGGCTGGTGCGGGTCAAGATATCCGGCTGGAGTACGATCGCAAAAAAGACGAATCAGCATCGGTGGAAGCGTCCCGCAACTTTGCAAACAAGTTGTGGAATGCAGCCCGATTTACGATGATGAATTTAGATGGACAAACACCGCAACAATTGGGGAACCCAGTCGCTACAGAATTGAGCGATCGCTGGATTATCTCGCGGTATCATCAAGTTATCAAACAAACCACCAATTACATTGATAATTACGGTTTAGGGGAAGCAGCTAAGGGACTCTACGAATTTATTTGGGGTGATTTCTGCGACCAGTATATTGAACTGGTAAAATCCAGATTGCAAGCAGATGCCGATCCCGCATCGCGGCAGGTAGCACAGCAAACCCTTGGTTATGTACTGGAAGGGATTATGAAACTGCTTCATCCCTTCATGCCGCATATTACCGAGGAAATTTGGCAAACTCTCACCCAACAACCAGCAGATTCACCGCAAACTTTACCTTTGCAACTCTATCCCCAGATAGATGCAAACCTGATTGATTCAGCCTTAGAAGAACAGTTTGAATTGCTGATTGCTACTATCCGTACAATTCGGAACTTGCGTGCTGAAGCGGATATTAAACCAGGGGTCAAAGTAACAGCGAATTTGCAAACTGAAAGCAAAAAAGAGCGGGAAATCCTTACTGCGGGACAGTCTTATATTAAAGATTTGGCTAAGGTTGAAACTTTAAGCATTACTGACAAACAAGAAAACCAAACTGTTGCTCCTAAAAAACCTCAAAGGGGTTTGAAGACAATTGGCTTAATTATTGTGGCTATTATCTTTGGTAGATTGGGTTTAGCTGTTGGGTATGCAATTGATGACATTCCCATTGTCGGAACTTTCTTTGAACTAGTTGGATTTGGTTACACAGTTTGGTTTATTAGCCAAAATTTACTAACTGCTCAAGCGAGACTTAGGTTATGGAGACGCTTTTTCCCACAGAGAGAATTAGAACAACCACAAGAATCAGAAAATGCGATTGCAGGTGTAATTGGTACAATACAAGTGCTAA
>JBGTMK010000324.1:0-4067 GCA_041743605.1 Nostoc sp. | reverse complement strand
TAAGATACATGGATGCAGCAGACATGTCCCAAACATGACATCCCGTTACCTTTAAGGTCGAGGAATTCCGGTAAAGACGTTCTGAATACCAAAAATTTATTTTTTGGCGAAGGCTCCTTAAGGAGCCTTTGTTATTTATCAACTCGGTAATTTCCGATTATTCAATAAGTTTTTGGCTATGATGAAAAAGCCTACTTTTCTTATTTTACCTATACCTTCGTATCTTGGGTAGGCACTCACAATATGTAATCTAAGCTTTTTGGTTTCTTTAAATACTCTGAAAACAACAAAATAATCAACCTCAATACCGTTTGAATTTAAAACTTTAACGGTTGCAAAATTTCCATACCCAGCGTGGCAGACTAACGTTGTCTTCTCAGATAGTGACTTGATAATGCTAGGTAACTGCTTTGAGAATTCATATCTCTCAAAATTGAATTGTCTGGACTCATTTTCATTTGGTGCGTGGTACATCAATAATTGTGATTCGTCGCTGGAAAGCTCATTTGATTCTTTGGTAAAGCAGTGTAAGCCATAGGTTACTATAAACTTGTATGGGATCGGATTATTTTCGTCTTTGTCGTCAAGATATTCAGCCCAGTGTGCATTAAGATGTGATAAATCGTAGTCTTGATTATTGAATCTGAAATTTCTCCATTGTTTAACTTCTTTTACAGTATTAAAATTATTATTCATTAAATAATATAATTCGCAATTATTTATACATTACTGAACAGTAGTTTAGCGCAGTAATGTCTTATATTAAATCCGGTTGATTACTGTAGGCATCACTGTGCCGAAAAGGTAAATTGTACGCATGATAAGTAAATGGAAGATTAGGGATTCACCTTTTGGTAGATTTAGGGTGTGTAATCAAAACTGTATATTTGAATGGGGTAACACATAATTTGCCACAAAACCTCATGCTAAATCAGTAATTTCAAGATAAACAGATGAAATTTTAATTGAATTCTAGTCAATTTGTTCCTTAAGTTCCTCAAAAGCCATGACATCCCCTGAGCCTCAAACTGATTTTGGAGAAAAAGCTCCACAAAGCTCATTTGAGCCACCTTCTGGAAAACGGCGGTGGCTTTGGTTATTTTTAGCTGCACTATTATTGTTAGGGGGCGGAGTACCTATAGTTTGGCGTTTGCTCACTCCGCAAAATTCAGCACCTTCAACTGCTAACCCTCAACCTCAAGGGGTAAGAGTCAAAATATCCACGGTACAAAGCGGCATAATTGAGGAAAGTTCAGATTTTATTGCTAGCCTAAAATCCCAGCGCTCAGTCACGCTCCAGCCGAGGATTCAGGGTCAAGTTACCCAGGTATTTGTGAAATCGGGAGATCCTGTAGCCGATGGAGCAGCGATTCTCCAAGTAGATCGTACACCACAAGCAGCGATCGCTCTTAAAAATTCTGTACCTCCAGCATTTTTAATGCAACTGGCAAATGCCCGCGCTACACTCCAATCTCTAGAAGCAGAACGACCATCACATATTGCAAATGTGCAATTGTATGAGCAAAATTACGAAAAGTTTCTTGCTCTGGCTGAACAAGGAGCCGTATCTCGACAAACTAGCAATCAGTTCGCTAATAGGCTCGCTAATGCTAAAACTAGTCTTAATGCCATTGATTCCAGGATTCAAGTACAACGAGCTAATATATTGCAAGCTGAAAAAACCTTGCAGCAAGCTAATGTAAATACTCAAACACAACAGCCCCAGTCCGACAAAATTACCGCTCCCTTTAGTGGCACTGTTGGCAATATCCCAGTGAAAGTCGGTGATTTAGTTAATACTTCTACACCATTAGTTAATATCACCCAAAATCGACCTTTAGAAGTGAATATCTCTGTACCACTACAGCAAGGGCCTCAATTGCGTAAGGGAATGCCAGTGGAAGTTATGAACACACAAGGTCAAAAGTTGGGTAGAAGTAGGGTATTTTACATTGCACCTAACGCCAGTACTGAAACACAAACGATACTGATCAAAGCACTTTTTGACAACCCTAACGGTCAATTACAGGCAGATCAATTGGTAAGGGCTAGAGTGTTCTGGAATCAACGCCCCGGAGTTTTAATTCCCACAACAGCAATGACTCGTGTAGCTGGGGACACCTTTGTTTATGTAGTTGAAACAGAAACATCTCCCCAAGGCGTATCCCAACAAGTAGCTCGCCAAAGGCGAGTGAAGCTAGGCGAGATCAAAGATAATAATTACCAAGTTATTGAAGGATTACAGCCAGAAGATAAAGTTATTATCTCAGGTTTGCTTAATCTTAGGGATGGTGTTGCGATCGTTCCAGAATCTTAATTAGAGGAGTGGGGAGTGGGGGAGGGGAGGATCTTCTCTCTTGCACTATGCCCAATTCCCTAAATTTAACCTTGGTACAGTACGTTAACAGTAGATAATCACTTTGGTGAACCAAAATTAAACTCGATTAATCTATGGCATCTTTGGCAGGGAAGGTTGCAATTATCACTGGTGCATCGCGGGGAATTGGACGAGCAATCGCACTAAAATTAGCTGGTAACGGTGCATCTATTATCGTTAACTATGCAGGTAATGTAGGGAAAGCACAGGAAGTTGTTGCAGAAATTGAAAAGTTGGGAGTAGGTGCGATCGCTATCCAAGCTGATATTAGCAAAGTACCCGACATCCAACGGTTATTTGAGCAAACACTCGAACGCTTTGGTAAAGTCAATATTTTGGTCAACAATGCCGGAATCGCCTTCTATAAACCAATTACTCAGGTGAGTGAAGAAGATTTCGACAAGATTTTTGCCATTAACGTCAAAGGTACTTTTTTTGCTTGTCAACAAGCCGCGCAACACATGGCAGAGGGTGGACGGATTATTAACTTTTCCTCATCAACTACGGTGATGATGCTGCCAACTTATAGTGCCTATGTAGCAACCAAGGGTGCTGTTGAACAAATCACACGGGTACTAGCTAAAGAATTGGGCGCAAAAGCGATCGCAGTTAATGTTATTTCTCCTGGCCCCACCGATACAGAACTATTCCGAGAAGGCAAAACACAAGAACAGATAGACCGTTTAACCCAAATGGCTGCTTTTGGCAAACTGGGAGATGTCCAAGAAATCGCCGATGTAGTAGCATTTCTCGCTAGCGATGAAGCCAGGTGGATCACTGGCCAAAACATCCGTGTAAATGGTGGAATCGCGTAAGGCGATCGAAGCTTTCCTTATGAAAGCGATATTCCCCGTTTTAAAACCCACATTCCGCAGATATTAAAGCGGATTTAATAAATATAAATTTGGATAACATCAAGTCTGAAATGATTATCTGGTAATCATTTCAGACTTTTTTCTATTAAAATAATAGTAGCTTATTAATACCAAGTACAATTTTTGGGATTGGACTTGGTATTGGTTTTCCTAGCAGCCAAACACTTTTAGAGTGTAAGGGTTTTCTCAATGCGACGATCTGGAATCAGCCAGATAATTGCGACTAAAACGTACAATGCACAGGCAAACCATGAGTTAACAAAGGCAAGTGGAATTGCCACAGCATAGAATACCACCGATATTTTTCCTTTGAAGTCTTCACCAACAGCGATCGCTAAAGTTGAATCACTACCGTGGTGAGAAATGAGGACGCATATAAATAAAACTCAGCACGTAGCTATGACTCCATCGCTGAATGCTTCTAATCTCCCTTTTCCCATATACGCATTCCTTTTCTATCCACTTGAGAGTTAAGTTGTTACACTCCGTACTTTATCGTACCAAGTAGTTGCCGTTGATGAAGATTTTCTGCGAGATGATTCTTAATACTCTACTCAATTGCTGCGGCTGAAAAATACAGCAGCTATAACAATTAAACCTAAAAGTGCTAAAGGAACCCAGAGATTAGGGAGATCAGACAAACTCATAAAGGACTTCCAAATAAGTAGGGTATATGGATGCCTAAGCCAGAAAGTCACCTCTCTGACTCGGCTACAAAACCGTGCATGAAACGTTAATTTCACACGGCTCCTCAATGATTTGGTGCTTGTCACGCACACCTCTAAATTCAGAGTTAAAAGGGATTACAGTTGAGA
>JBGTMK010000323.1:0-3960 GCA_041743605.1 Nostoc sp. | reverse complement strand
GATTGCTTCGCAAAGCTCGCAATGACTACACATAATTTGCATGATTTCTTAACTCCTAAAAAGCCACAGAGTCAACACCCTAGGGGCACAGCATACTGTGCCCCTACCGCGTGGTCTATTTACCTGAAAATAGCTGTAATCTGATTAACGATGTCTTGGAAATGTCCAAAATTGAAGCCGACAACTCATTTTGAACCCTGAAGACTTCGACTTTTATCTGCTGTTGCAAACACTACAAGAAATTTTCCAAGTGCCAAAATCATATAGAATTGATATAGACAGTGGATTTCAAGTTAATCAAGTACACAAGCTAGTCCTCAAAATCAGGTATAAAGCCTGTTTTACTTCTGACTGCTGATTCCTGAATTCTGCTGTAAAATACGTACAAAAATTTACCCATTTTTATTTGTACTTTTGTACTATTATGAATAGCAAAACTAAATTCTTGACTTTTGTCACAGTGATAGTGGCAGTTTCTTCTCTGACTGTCAGCACAGTTATAGCCAAGGCGAAACTAACAAACCAATCAAAACTTTTTATCAACGGCATCGGCACAGTAAAAATTGGCATGACTGTCCCCCAAGCGGCAAAGGCTGCTGGTACTAAGCTAGTGGGTGATTCACCAAATAACAATTGCTACTATGTTAAGCCACAAAATGAACCCAAAAATCTTTCGTTCATGGTGACACAAGGTCGCATTTCTAGAGTAGATATCCGGCAAAATACTCAAATTACTACTCTCAAAGGTGCAAAAATTGGCGACACAGAAGCACAAATCAAGTCCCTTTACCCAGGACAGATTCAAGTCACACCTCATAAATATGTCCAAGACGGACATTACCTAACTTTCATCCCCAAAGACCGCGCTGATCAGAACTATCGTGTAGTCTTTGAAACTGATGGTAAGCTTGTCACCGGGTTTAGAGCAGGTAAATTGCCCGAAGTCGAATATGTTGAAGGCTGTTCTTAATTGAATTAAATCCTGAACTCTGTTCGATAATTTCGTCTAGAATCTGCTTCTTTACTGTAAAGTGCGGCGCTGTCCTGAATGCAGAGTTAGCATCCAAACTCCATCGAACAAAAGATTGATGCCAATCAAAGTGCCAATCAGCCAAACTGCGCTAAATGGAAAGTTAGACCAAACAAAAATACCGAAAATAATGCCGATGATTCCGCTCATAAGCATCAATCCCCAGTTAGATGAAATTCGGCGCATTTGAAATGCGATCGCCACTTGAATCATGCCTTGTACAAAAATGGTAATGCCCAACACTAATGTTAAGGCCAGCGCCCCTCTGAGTGGATTTGCCACCACAAGAATTCCAGCCAGAAGATACAAAAGACCTAGAATTAGCTTCCCGATCACTTGACCTGCACCTCTTGATTGAAAGGCATAGACAATTTGAGCAATTCCGGCAAAGATGAATATCCAGCCAAACAGTAAAGTAGAAGCAACGGTGGCAAAGAAAGAAAATGTAATCGCAATGATGCCCAACAGGATCATGAGAATAGCGATCGCTCTTTAGAGAAAAACTTTTTGGTTTACTGATTATTTACACGAATAACCTAAGTCCTAATATTAATGAAAAACTCCACGCCAGTTGCGGGATGGAGTTTCCCGTCGCTTTCAATGAATCCCAGACTGTACGCGCCAGAGCTTGGTGTAAATTCCATCCATCGCCAGCAACTCCTCGTGCTTACCCTGCTCGACAATTTGACCATAATCCATCACATATATGCAATGACTTTGGCGAATTGTGGAAAGACGATGAGCGATCGCAATCGTAGTCCGATTTTGAGTAATCATCGCCAATGACTTCTGAATAGCCGCTTCAGTTTCATTATCCACCGCAGAGGTTGCCTCATCCAAAATTAGGATTGGTGGGTCTTTGAGAATAGCACGAGCGATCGCAATTCGTTGTCTTTGACCACCAGAAAGCTTTTGACCGCGTTCGCCAACGATAGTATCGTATCCTTCGGGTAGTTGGAGGATAAATTCGTGAGCCTCAGCTAATTTGGCAGCTTCAATAATTTCATTGTCACTAGCATCAAAGCTACCATAAGCTATATTTTCTGCCACCGTACCGTGAAATAAAAACACATCCTGACTCACCCAACCGATGCAGCGCCGCAAATCCTCAAGTCGTAACTCTCGAATATCAACATTATCAACCAGAATACGTCCGCTTTGGATTTCGTACAAACGTAGCAGTAGCTTGACAAGAGTGCTTTTACCAGAACCTGTTGCACCGACAATACCAATGTTTCTCCCCGCCGGAATATGCAATGATAGGTTTTTTAGTACATTGTTGCGATCATTGTAAGCAAAAGTAATATTATCCAGATGCACTTCGCCGCGGGCTGTTTTTAATGGTAAAGAAAGATTACCTGTAGGAATCGCAATAGTCGTACTCAATAATCCCATAACTCGTCTGGTAGAAGCCATTGCTCGTTGATACTCATCCATGATTTCACTTAAGTTTGCAAATGGCCATAGTAATTGCTGCACAATGAATACCATAAAACCGTAGGTTCCCACAGTTAAATTACCATTCGCCACTGCCAGACCTCCAAAAAACAATGTAGCGATGAAACCGATTACAACCACAAACCGAATCGCCGGAAAAAAGGCAGCAGACAGAGCGATCGCTTGACGGTTACTGCGACGATAGGCTTCACTTTCAGATAAGACGCGCGATCGCTCGTAACTTTCAGCAGTAAAACTTTTAATTGTGGCAATACCTGAAAGGTTATTAGCTAAACGACTATTGACCAAACCAGCTTTGTCACGAACATCTGCATAGCGCAAAGCCAATCCTTTTTGGAATGCTAATGAACCCCAGAAAATAAAGGGTGTAGGCAGTATTGCCAACCAAGCTACACTAGGAGCGATCACAATAAATGAGCCACCCACAACTAAAATAGTGGTGATAAATTGCAGGATTTCCGCAGCCCCAGAATCAAGAAACCGTTCTAATTGATTGATATCATCATTTAAAATTGACAGGAGAGTGGTTTCCATAATTCTTCTTCAGGAATCTCCATAAGTCCATATTTTTGATTAATGTCTTGTGCTTTTGGGCGTTGTAATCCTGCATCATTGAGGATAGTACCTGCAAATGAATTTTTGACATCGCTTATTATCCCATTACAGCAGAAGTTGACCAGAGAAATTTTTTGTTGTTTATAACGACTCCCCAAATATTGTTTTAACTTTTGAACTCGTTGCTCATAATTATTCCAAACTACTGTTGCTGTTGCTTCTTTATCTAGTGTTTTAGCTACAAAATTAAACTGTTCTTGCCACGACAAACCTTGTGAATCGTAAAGTACAGTAGGAGCTATTTTTGATAGTAGAGAATAATTTGCTTGATCGGTAGTTCGCCAACCTATGATCAAATCAGGTTTAAGTAGTAGCATTTTTTCTAGATTCGGTTGACGAATTATTCCTAACAAGTTGATGTCACCGACTTTTCTCTTTACCTGTGGAGAAAATTTATTTTTTCTAAAATAAGTAGCGCTTCCAATTGGTTTGACACCAAGAGTAAGAACATTACCCAAGATGATATCGTTCAAAGTAACAATCCCAGGGTTAGCGCATCTCAAACCCTATTGACAGTGGAATTCTAGGAGAGTGTTGAATTTGGAACAGCCTCGGCCAAAACTGAAAGCATATACTGATCATTCATCGCGGCTCGCCGAGACTTTTGGCGAATGCTGCGGCGGAAAGATGATTCTCGCTCTAAGGCATTGAGAGCAATGCGACGTAGTAAAGCAAAATTCTGTGGACTGTGCAGAGAACGAATCCGACATTCATCTTCATTAAAAGTGACATCTAATGTCCAATGAACAGAATTTTCTATTCCCCAATGCTGTCGAATGGCGCTACCAATTTTATTAGCATCACTGGCTAGACTGGTGATATAGAATTGCACCTCATGGGTAGTCTGATTCCAATGC
>JBGTMK010000322.1:0-14075 GCA_041743605.1 Nostoc sp. | reverse complement strand
AATCCGGTTGGCATTACTCGAACCTTGCACCTAGATGTATTAAATCTTACTCTACCTCGGTTAGTGCCACTTTGTTTCTAACTTGATTGCTAATCAGACAAGTCCGCTTGTCAATAGGGTTTGAGACGCGCTGACCCTGCTTTTTGGACTAGTTCATTTAATTCATTTATCTCTATATCACATATTATTTGTTTAAAATTATCAAAAGATAAGGGATTACCATCTTTTTCTCCATATTTTTTACTTCTTCTATTTTTTAGAAGAGTGAAGCAAATCATTTTTTCCCTATCACTGGTTTCTATAATATCCCAAGAGTGAATTGTTGTATGTCCATTTCTTAAATCAGAAAAAATGAAGAAATCATTTAATTCATCATCTTTTCGAAATCTAGTTCTTGATGGTGGAATCATACCTTTAAATAAGGTATATTGATCTAACTTCACTTTTTCAATAACTTTTGTAGATTTAATATCATCCAATATATCTAAAACTTTTGGATGAATGTTCAAAGGAATAGGAAATTTATACTCTTGGCATTTTTCTAGATCACTTCTAATTCCAACAATAAAAACTCTCTCTCTATTTTGAGGTAAACCAAAATCATAAGCATTTAGGACTTTCCATTTAACACAATATCCGATGCTTTGCAATTCATGTACAATGAGTTCCAAGTTATCTATATTTTTCGGGCTTGCTAATCCACTGACATTTTCAAATATAAAGCTTTTAGGTTTATTTTTATTTACTAGTCTAATTACATCAAACCATAACTTTCCTCTTGGATCTTCAAATCCTTTTAAACGACCTGCAACTGACCAAGGTTGACATGGAACACCACCAACCACTATGTCAAGATGAGTAGGAAGTTCACTAATTTTTGTTATATCTCCTAATTCAATTTCACCTTTGTTTAAGTAGCTGATAAAATTTTGTTGATAAACTTTTATAGCTTGTTTGTCTATTTCAGAATAGCCTAAGCATTGACCACCGAGTTTTTGTAAAGCAATTCTAAATCCACCAATACCAGCAAATAGATCGATGAAAGCGAATTTATTTTGATAAGTTACTAACTGTAGAGGTAATTCTATTTGTTTTGAATGTTGCGAAAATATAGATTTCATTTTTGTTAGCCAACTTGATTAACTAACTATTTATATGTAGTCACTTAGTATATCATCAAATATACTAAGTTTCTAATCCTCAACTTTGAGACAATCGTTTCACCTCTGCACCTGCCAACAAATGATCAGCTTGTTCCAAAAGTTGGGGGATTTTATCGGCGTAGGGATTACGAGCGATACATTGCCGCAAGTCTAATTCATCTAGTCGGTCGGCTTTGTTGCCGGGGAACCAGTGACTGCCATTGCCAAGCAAGTTGTAGCGCATTTTAGCATAGTCTATCAAATCGTAGGCGATCGCTAAATTCCGCAGCCACAAAATCACCCGAATATTTACCTCACCAGGAGTTTCCTCAAAGGTTGGTAGATTTGTTTCCCAGGATTTTACCCAATCTTCTCCCAAAGTAGCGATCGCTTCTTCTTCCAACGTTGCTAAAATTGGTGGCAAAATTTCTGATGCCCGATCTATTAATTCTAAGGTCTTCAAGTGTTCATCAAAATCTTGTGGTTTTGATGCTCCCAAGCTCAGGGTATGTACCTCTTGATGACTCAAACAAAACAAATCATTAAACACCATTGGACTTAAAGGCGCACAAAGATTTACTAATTTTTGTGGTGGTTTATACAATAAACCTCCTTTATCAGATGGACTAATGATAAACACCCCCATATCGTGGCGTTTAGCTGCTTCAATTGCTGCCCAATTCCATTGATTAATGTAGTACCAGTGCAAGTTTACGTAATCAAATTGATTGGTATTAATTGTCTGCACAATTATATCTGTTGATCCGTGTGTAGAAAAACCAATAAATCTAACTTTTCCCTCTGCTTGTAACTGCTGCGCTACTTCCAAACAGCCGCCAAGACGGATGCTTTCATCTAACGACTCAGGATGATTAATGCCGTGCAACCCTAAAAGGTCAACATAATCTAGCTGGAGATTTTTCAAGGATTGTTCAAATGTCTCTCGAAATTCTTTCGCATCTGCCTTTGGATTTATTTTTGTCTGAACAATCAACTTTTCGCGGGGAAACTTGGGCAATATTCTCCCCAATTGCATTTCAGAAGTGCCATAACCACGGGCAGTTTCAATATGATTAATCCCAACTTCGACTGCCCTTCTAATAGTCGCTTCCAGATTTGCCTGGTTATCAGCAGGAATTTCATGATTGGGAACATCCTCCCATTTGAACTGATATCTCATGCCACCGCAGGAAAACACTGGCATCTGTAATTCTGTACGTCCAAATCGTCTATATAGCATCAGTGAATTGTGGATTACTTACCAACTTAAAATCTAAAAACGAGAGTCTTTCGAGCTTTCAGTGCCACAAGAATTACCTCTGTTCCATCTGTGACACTAAGTAAATAGTCAAGAATAAATCAAACTATGTTACTCAACGTAAATTTAATTAAATTAGCTCACAGTAAGCAGCTTCAGCCCTGAAAATAAGATTGGAGCCGTTTACTATAAGCCTTGAATTATTTACGTCCACTTACTTAGCAAGATTCATCGCATTATCAAATCAGTCAAGTTTTTTGGTTATTAGATTATTACCAGTATTCCAGTTCCACAGAGTAATTATCTCATTCTAGTTACCACTAGCAAGCCTTTTCCATTATTCTCCCAATTGTTTTTAGACTAAGAAATGGCAAAACGACCCAGCAGTGCTGAGTTGTGCAATGGTGAACTGAGGTAAAAGTTGAAAAAGGGACTCAATACTTGGAAAATTGTTCGGGGATTCAGACCACTACCCAAGTTTTGTTACAAAAGCGTTCGCACGACAAGAAAACTTTTTCCATGTCCCAAGTCTTAAGTATTGAGTCCCGGAGCGCCATTCCTCCCCGACTAGAGAAGCCGTTGCCCTGGAGGAATGGCACGACCCGTTAATTTTGTTCTGTAATATCAAGTCAAGCGTTCATCTATAGAAAGCTCTAATTGTTTAGCCATTAACCCGATGCTAGGCTCTTTGAAAATACTAATATGATCTCCAGAAATTTCATGTATCTCTAATTTTCCGCCTGCTAACTTCGTCCAACCTAGTTTAGGCTCATCTATAAAATGTCTATCACTAGCCATAAATAGGGTTATACGACCTAAGTAAACTTGCGGTATATACTTTATTGCATACTCTTCTACAAGTTTGAAGTATGCCGTTTGGCTAACTAAATATTGGAGATTTTTAATTCTGAGAAATTTATTTTTCAGAGCTATTTCGCCATATTTTTGTGCCAAACGGTCTATGCCATATCTTAGAAGGTAGGCAGGTCCAATTTTTAAAAATTGATTCAAGTTGTATGATAGTCGCTCAGACCTCGACATTTTTTTCATTGTACCTGGTACATAAGAATCAAACAAAGCTAGTAAAGCTATGTGCTGACCTTGTGAAGATAATTGTTGAGCGATTTCAAATGCTATGACTCCTCCAAAAGAATGACCTCCTAAAAGATAAGGGCCTTCAGGTTGAATAGTTTTTATTTCATTGATGTAACGCGATGCTAATTCCTCTACCCCACTGAACCTAACTGGCATTCCCTGTCCATCACGTGAGATTAGGGCATAAACAGGTCTTTCTGAATCTAAATAAGGAGTTAGAGACTGATATAAGGTAACACCTTGACAGAAAAATAGAGGTGATTTATATCCATTGGGTTTAATTGGTACTAAACAGGATAAAGACGCCGAAAACTCTAATTGGCGAATAATTATGGCTAGTTGCTCAATTGTCGGATTTTGATAAAGAATAGCTAAGGGTAAATCTTTTTTAAAGGCTTTCTGGACTTGTGCAAACAGACGTATGGATAGTACCGAATCGCCTCCTAAATCAAAGAAGTTATCCCTGATGCCAATAGGCTCGATACCTAGCACTTTTTCCCAAATTTTTGCCAGTTGGAGTTCTGTCTCATCGCTGGGAGCGACAAAAGTTTCTTCTGCTTGTTGCCTGGTTTGAGCAGGTTTTGGTAGAGAACGGCGATCGATCTTGCCGTTAGGATTCAGTGGTAGAGCTTTCAGGATGACAAAAGCTGAAGGCGTCATGTAGATAGGTAGTTTCTGCTGTAAGAAACGACGCAGTTCCTCAACTGTAGCTGTCTGTTCTTGATTCAGAGTCAGATAAGCCACGAGACGTTTGTCACCGGGAACTTCTTCTCTCACGATGACAACAGCCTCTTTCACAAAGGGATGTTGTCTAAGAACAGCTTCAACTTCTCCTAATTCAATGCGGAAGCCGCGAATCTTCACTTGGTGGTCAAGACGACCAAGAAATTCGACATTACCATCGCTCAAATAACGCGCCAAGTCTCCAGTTTTGTAAAGGCGTGCCCCAGATTCATTTCTGAAATGGTCGAAAATAAACTTCTCTGTGGTCAGTTCTGGACGGTTAAGATAGCCTCGTGCTAGACCAATACCGCCAATGTGTAGTTCACCTGATTCACTAACAGGCACAGGCTGTAAATTTTCATCGAGGATGTGAATCTCTGCATTAGTAATAGGACGACCAATGGGAGCGATGGAATAATTCGTACCGCGCTGGCAAGTCCAAAAAGTTGTATCAATAGAAGCTTCTGTCGGTCCATAGCAATTATGTAGAACATTGTCCAAATTCAGTTTGGCAAAGAAGTGTTCTATTAGTTCGCCAGGTAAAGCTTCACCACCGCAGATAATGTGTCTGAGAAATCGGCAATTCTCAATTCCCTTTTCTTCCAATAAGACACGGAGTATGGAAGTTACTAAGGCCAGGACAGTGATTTGCTGGTCGGTAATTACCTTCACAAGGTAGGCAGGGTCTTGATGTCCATCAGGGCGAGCCATGAACAATTGACCCCCGAAGCATAATGGCCAGAATATCTGCCACACTGAAGGGTCGAAGCTAAAAGAAATATTCAGTAAAACTGTGTCTGCCTGAGTTAATCCAAAGGTTGTTTGCTTCCAGTGGAGTTGATTGCAAATCCCACGGTGAGGGATCATTACACCCTTGGGCTGTCCTGTAGAACCAGATGTGTAGATTACGTAAATAAGATTATCAGGTGTCGTTTGATTTACAGGATTCTCTTGACTGTTTCGGTTATTTTCTTCCCAGTTTGAATCCAGATAAACCACTTGTGCCTGATGTGGTGGTAAGTTATTGACCAATTTCTCTTGGGTTAACAATACTGGTGCCTGGGTGTCTTCCAAGATAAAGGCTAAACGCTCTAAGGGATATGCCGGATCTAAAGGTACATAAGCACCTCCAGCTTTGAGAATTCCTAACAGTCCTACGATCATCTCCAAAGAACGCTCTAGGCAAATGCCCACCAGTACTTCAGGTCCAACGCCTAAAGCACGTAGGTGGTGTGCTAATTGATTTGCTCGTTGGTTTAACTGCTGATAAGTAAGTTGTGTATTTTCAAATCCCACAGCAACAGCTTGGGGCGATCGCTCTACTTGCATCTCAAACATTTGATGAATGCATTGATCCTGATGATGAACTACCTGGGGATTATTCCATTCCTGTAAAACTTGAGTGTCAATGATGTGAGTTAACGGAATATTTTGCTTATATTCTGAAGTCTGGCTATTTATCTCCATTTTTTGTTTATTAACTCCATCAGGAAATGGCATTGTTTTAAGTTATTGTTTATTTTATTATGTATTTATACAAAACTATATATTCTTATAAAGAATATAAAAATGTACCTTAATACCACCACTAAAATATAAGTCTGGGACTACTCTCTAAGAGTTTGAGGCTGCTCGTAACTTCCTTTTCGATATAGTTTGCAGTACCCAGTTTAATCATTATGTATATTCATAGATAATCGTATTTAAATCTCCAATTAATCACGTTTTTATAACATAAAACTCACTAAATCACATTTTTAGCTTACATCTAATTTCTTTAGTAAAACTTTTAAAACCAAAAGTTCCAAATGATTGAATTGCTGAGATCCAATCCAGGGCAAGCATTTTGATTTGCGGCTTTATTAACTTTCCTTGAAAAATAATTTTTTCTGATTTACATACCTATAATAGCAATAGCTGAAATGTAACAACTGAAGAAACCCTATCCTTTTTTATAAAAATTTTCTGAAAGGAAAAATAATCATTACTAAATCTTCATTATCTTTCTTCTTGATGTAAAAATACTGTAAAGCCATAATTATAATAATTTGCTTAATATAGTCTATTTAGTCTAAGTTGCAACCCCAAACAAATGCAGTTTCTTAACTAAAAGCGTTACACTTACTCAGTAAAACTCTCATCAGGTGGGTTTAATATCACTGGTTACTAGAGAAAGTTTTTTGTAAAGTTTTGTAACGATAGCCAAACTTTTGATGCGTTTTGTTGTACTTTATATTTGTAAGTTTTGTTAATCAGTAATTATGCGTAAAAAATAACAAACTTATAAGCAAAACTAAATTGTAAGTTAGCTGAATATGCTACACTAAGTACAATAAATACATTCTAACCACTACTATTGCTGTTTCACGCAAGTAGAACTTTTCCATCAGCAATTCAACTGACTGTAAGTTAAGTAATTAAGTTCAAACATTATTAAGCACCTTATAAAATTGCAATATTCTTACCTGATATAGTTGACCACTGAAAAGTTAAAGTGAAATGAAAAACTTTAGTTAGTTAACTCATTAACAAGTCTTTTTAGTATGGCATAAAACCTAAAAACTACTAAAGTGTAACAAAAGCCACATTGGAGGATGCTTTTGAATCAAGAATGTAAAGTTACTCCGAACAAAATGATTACATAGTAGAGTAGTTTATAAAGACCAGACTTTTATAAAAGGAATGTAATAATTTCCTACTTGTACTAGTAACATTTCCTAGTTGTACTATATTAATTAAGCTTCCATCAGATTTTAAGTTTAACTACACCAAGTGTTCCTAACTATGAGTAATCAAAGCATTACAACAAATAAATTCAGTGAAGTGCCTTTGGATTTACGTGCATCTGGATTTGCAAGGGTACGCAAAGGCTCATGGTGGTTGAGATTAACAACATTGTTTTTAGTAGACTATACTCTTCTGTCCTTGGCTTGGGTTTTAGCTGGATATGAATCTTCTTATAAAAACTTTGCTTGGTATATACCTAGTCATTATTTAGCGATTTTAATAACTATTGGGATTCAAATAGGATCATTAGCTGTAGAAGGCATTTATAGAGAAGGTCAAAAACGCTATGACTATTTTAATATTATCAAATCCCTAACTTTTGCTCATGGACTAATCCTCCTAGTTAGTTTTTTGTATAAACCAGTTGTTGATATTACACGTCCAAGATTAATATTATTATCTTGGTTGCTCAGTATATTATTTATTTGTACTGGCAGGTATGCTGTAAATATTACTCTGGAATATTTGCGTAAGCAGAAAAAAATAGTTCGTTCTTCTGTATTCATTATTTGTGATCCTCAAGATCATGATCAGATTGCAAGCTTTATAAAAAAAGAAAAACATTACATTGTCTCTGGAACAGCAAATGCTAATTCATTAGACAGATATCAACGTCAAAAAACATTGAATCAACTTAATGAATTAGGTGTAACAGAAGTATTTATATCTTGGGATGCTTTAAAAAATAGAATGTTTTTATGCTGGTTGTTTCAAGCATCTGGCATCCAGGTACATATTTTGCCGATGGAATTAAAACCAATTTATAGAAACGTAGAATTTAATAAAATAGGGGGAATGCCTTGTCTGAGTTTGGATTGTCCGATAATTACAGGTAAGGATTTTTGGATAAAGCGTAGTTGTGATTTTTGTTTCGCGACTTTATTCCTAATGTTATCATTCCCTATCTATATAGCTATAGCTATAGCTATAAAGCTAGATTCTCCTGGCACAGTATTTTATAAGCAAACCCGCATAGGTTTACATGGGCAACAGTTTAAAGTATGGAAATTCAGAACTATGAGGTCTGATGCAGAAAAATTACAGAAAGAATTAGAAGCTTTAAACGAAACTAAAGATGGGATAATTTTTAAAATTAAAGATGATCCTCGTGTTACCCGTGTTGGAAAATTTCTCCGTCGTTATAGCTTAGATGAATTACCCCAACTTTTTAATGTAATTTTTGGGGAAATGAGCATAGTTGGACCTCGGCCTTTACCTATTAGAGATGTAGATAAATTTTCAGAACACCATTTTATTCGACATGAAGTTTTACCTGGTGTTACTGGTCTTTGGCAAGTTTCAGGTCGCTCAGATATTTTAGATTTTGAACAAGTAATAACGCTAGATATGAGCTACATTGAGAACTGGTCTTTGAGTTTGGATTTTGAAATTCTAATCAAAACAGTTATGGTAGTTTTGAAAAAAGAAGGTGCTTACTAAAAATTAGTTTAGTTATTACAAGTTAGCACCGGAAAAATCCATAAAGTAAAGCACGCCAATTATAATCTTTGCAACTCTTGAAGAAGAATACTTATGTCCAGAATATGAATGGACTATAATCTATTAATGTATGGATTCTTTAATTTTAGGTATATCTTTATATCTTAGGTCTTAGGCTGGAGTTGCTCAACTAGCATAAAATAATTAAGTCAACAATTTGTTGAATAATTTACTCAACTTAGAAATATAAAGTAAAAATATAGTTGTAATGTAATTATGATTAAAGTTGCTCTACTACATTTTTGCTTTGAAGACTACACTATTGAATTAGCAAATGCTCTAGTGAAGTATGTTGATTTAACTCTAATTCAGCCGGAAAAAGTCTCTGTTGCTTGTTGCGATGCTCTTGATTCCGGTATCCGTGTAGTTATTTTTAAAAAACCACGGATTCGCGACCTGCGTAATGTGTTATCTATGCAGAGTATAATGCGTATTATTAAAGACATAGATCCAGATATATTACACGTGCAGGAAACCAACGATCCTTGGTATGACTGGACGTTGTTACTTAACAAGATGCCACCATTGGTGACAACTATCCATGACGTATTCCGTCATCCAGGCGATCGCCAAAGTGTATTAGGTTCAGACTATACTAGGCGTGTTGCCTTCTACCGTTCTCAAAAGTTGATTGTCCACACTCATCAACTAAAAAATATTCTCACTGAACAATTTAAGGTACCTCAAGAGCGAGTCAATGTTTTACCTCATGGGGAACTTGGTAGTTTGTATAAGCGTCGGGTTAGTCAAAATAGTCAATTCCGGGAGCCATATACATTGCTATTTTTTGGACGAATCTGGCCTTATAAAGGATTGAAATATTTGCTTGAGGCGATGCCTTTAATTGCTGAACGTATTCCTCAAGTCAAACTGATTATTGCTGGACAAGGAGAGAACCTACAGCAATATTTTCCTAGTGGCTATGATGATAAACGGTATGAAATTATCAATGACTTTATCCCTCTTGAAAAAGTAGGTAATCTGTTTCAACGCAGCATGGTAACAGTTCTACCATACATCGAAGCCTCTCAAAGTGGTGTGGCAGCCTTATCGTATGGTATGGGAACGCTAGTTGTAGCCTCTGAGGTAGGGGGGTTGAGCGAGATAGTTCGGCATAAAGAAGATGGGTTGTTAGTTCCACCTCGTGATATCCAGGCTCTAGCTAATGCCATAATTTCTTTATTAAGCGATGGCGACTTACAAAAACGTCTGCAAACTGCTACCTTAGCTCGCTGCCAGCAAGATTTAAATTGGTCAAATATTGCCGCTCAAACCACAGAACTTTACCGTGAATTACTCTCAACAAAAAGGTAAACATTTAAATTACTATTGAATTGCAGATATGTATGATGAAGAAGTTTTTAATTTCTGCTGAACAGACCTTTACCGTTATTGGCTTGATGCTCTATTCCGGAACTCCGCTAGACGCGTTTTTAACTAATGGTTTTACAGTAAAAGAGAGTGATAGAACAATATTTCGATTGTTTTTTACTTTGACGTATGTAGTAAGCCTAGCTTTAATCACTGTGCGCTGGAAAAAAGCTACTTACGTATTAAGTAGAGATAATTTTATTATGCCATTGATTGCATTTTGTGCGCTTTCTAGTTTTTGGTCTTTAGATGCAGATACTACAATACGACGCACTATCGGTCTTGCAGGAACAACTATTTTTGGGCTTTATTTAGCTTCACGCTACACTTTAAAGCAGCAGCTAAAGTTGTGTTTATTAATGTTTGGCATCTCAGCAGTAATGTGTTTCATTTTTGCTGTAGTAATGCCACAATATGGCATTGGAAGTGCTGGTGATCCCACTGCATGGCGAGGAATATATAATACCAAAAATGTTCTTGGTAAAAGATTTTTTCTGAGTGCAGCAGTCTGTTTGTTCCTAGCTATAACTACTCGAGAAAGTCGCTGGTTGTCATGGCTTGGCTATGTTACTTCTTTCTTACTTATATTGTTATCAAAATCAACAACATCTATAGGAAATTTTCTAATCATTACAGCAGCTTGTCTGATATATTACCAAGTCTTACGCTTGAAATATAAAATAATGATACCTGTTTTGACGTTTTTAAGTACTGTAGGCGTAGCTTTTTACATTTGGTTTATAAATGAAGCTAGTACAGTTTTGGGATCAGTAGGTAAAGATACAACTCTTACTGGACGTACAGAATTATGGCCTGCTGTAGTTGAGATGATTGATAAAAAACCGTGGCTAGGATATGGCTATGGAGCATTCTGGCTAGACGGAAATAGTGAGTCTTCTATTGTTAGACAAGTGATACAATGGAATGCTCCTAATGCTCACAATGGTTTTCTGGATCTATGGCTAAGTTTAGGTCTGTTAGGACTGATGATTTTTCTGATTGGGTTTATTGTTAATTTGTTGAGAGCAATATATCTAATGCGGTCGGATGAAACTCATGTAAATATATGGCTTTTAGTTTATATTACGTTCATTATTTTTTCAAATTTAACTGAAACTACATTGTTAGAACAAAATAGTCTGGAATGGATACTTTATGTAGCAGTAGTATTTTCGAGTAAAGTCTCTACACGCGTTAATAAAATCTGGGATAATAGAATTGATAGACCTCGTATTGATAGACCTCGTACTATATAAACAAACTTTAAATTTGAAGTACTTTGCTTTACTAGCATCCCATTATTACCAGGGAATATTATAATATTATCCATCTGCTACTTTGCACGACAGAAAACAATAATCATATCTTGGCGGGCATTGAGCGATCGCCATAACTGGCTTTAAAAGTTTCAAAACCAGTCAGATGTGCAGTTAAATATTATACTATCTAAGGCTAGATCAGTGGAAACTAGTATCACACACATTTGCTTTTAATTAAATATTGATTGGTTTTTAGGTTGATTTAAAGCAAAGCCTGTAACAATTTCAGGGTTTTGTAACTCAAATAGTCTATACTATATGTCATATTGTAAAATAGTATCATCCTTATCAATAGCTATGCTTTATAGCTGCTCTAAATAGATCAATATTGAGTTTCTCGCTTAAAACCTGCACTTTTGAAGATTTATGTCAGAAAAATCTATGGAATCTAGAGAATCTATTGATTTAGACCTTAGCCGTTACTTATTAATATTAAAACGATGGTGGCTACCTGCTACTGGTATATTTGCAGCAACAGTGATGGTAAGTGCTGTAGCTACACAGTTTATGAAGCCGTCTTATGAAGCAGAAGGAAAACTATTATTTAGGGTTCCTTCCTTTAAAGTGGTAGGAACTGATCTTTTGCCCAATAACTCTGAAGGAAGAGATGCAGGAGATTTGAAATCCCTGCTAGCAACTCAAAACCCTATCAACACTCAAATAGAAGTTATTTCTTCCCCTGCTTTATTGCAGCAGACTATAGACAAGTTACAGCTCAAAAACGAGGAAGGCGAACCTCTAAAAGCAAAAGATTTACAGAAATCCCTCACCTTAAAAATTATTGGGGGAACAGATGTATTGCGAATCAGTCATGCCAGCCGTAACCCTGAAGAAGCAGCGGCGGTAGTCAATACAATCATGAATCTTTATTTAGAAAATGATATTCTGACAAATCGCTCTGAGGCAGCATCAACTCGTCAATTTCTTGCCAAGCAGCTTCCTAAAACTCAAGCCGCTGTCGATAATGCAGAAGTAGCGCTACGTATATTTAAGCAGAAGCATCGCATTGCAGATTTATCAGAGGAAACAAGATCAGCCGTTAACATTATTGGGGATCTTGATAAAGAGATTAATACTGTTCAGGCTCAACTGGATGAAGTCAACGCCCAAACCAATGAACTGCGTCAGAAAGTAGATTTAAATTCCCAGAATGCAATCGCAGTGAGCGCTTTGAGTCAGTCACCTGCGGTGCAGGGAGTTCTTATACAACTTCAAGAAACTGAGCGACAGTTAGCCGCTGAACGTAGTCGTTTCCAAGATGACAACCCTGCAATTGTTAATCTAGAAGCAAGAAAAGCGAGCTTAAAAAGCTTATTACAACAGCAAATTTCTCAGACTGTTGGCAATCAAACAGAAGTTCCGCAGAGTCTATTGCAGATTGGAGAACTCAGACAAAGCCTGATCCAAAATTTTCTGCAATCAGAAGTACAGCGCTTTGGCTTATCTAAAAGACTCTCTTCTCTATACAATTCCCGTGCGAACTACGAACAACGCACAAAAATTGTACCCCAACTGGCACAAAATCAGCGAGAGTTAGAACGGAAAATTGAAGTTGCAGAATCAACCTATCAAACTCTATTAAAAAAGGTTCAAGAATTACAGTTAGCAGAGAATACCAATACAGCTAGTTCCCGGATTATTGCTCAGGCTTTTGTGCCAAGTGAGCCAGTATCAGGGAAAAAAGTCATCGTTTTGGTACTGGGAGTAATGTTCGGTTTATTTTTAGCAACTACAACTGTCCTCTTGCTAGGCATGAGAGATAGATCCTTAAAAACAGTTAAGGAAGTCAGAGAAGTGTTTGGATATACTCTACTGGGAATTCTTCCTTTGTCTGTTAAAAAGGTTCGCTCCCGTTATTCAAATACAGATACAGAATCAAGAACTCAAACAATTGCCGTTAGGGATACGCCCAACTCTTTAACGAGTGAAGTGTATCGGATGATTCAAGCCAATCTGAAATTCCTAAGTTCAGATAAAGTACTCAAAACTATCGTAATAACTAGCGCAGTTCCTAAAGAAGGAAAGTCTACAGTTTCTGCTAATTTGGCAGCAGCGATCGCTCAACTAGGACGTAAAGTTTTACTAATTGATGCAGATATGCGAGTTCCCTCTCAGCATCATCTCTGGCAGCTAACTAATGCAGTTGGTTTGAGTGAAGTTCTTGTAGGTCAGTCCGAATTTGATGTTGCTGTGTCTAAAGTAATGGATAATCTTGATGTTTTAACTGCTGGAGTTAGACCACCCAACCCACTTGCTTTGCTTGACTCAAAACGGATGGCATCATTAATTGAGAATTTTTCCTCTCAATATAACTATGACTTTGTAATTATTGATGCTCCTCCCCTTCTTTTGGCAGCCGATGCTTTGACTTTAAGCCAAATGACTGATGGAATTTTGTTAGTAGCCCGACCTGATGTAATTGATTCTAATAGTGCTAACGCTGCTCAAGAGATGTTAGAGAGATCCAATTACAACGTTTTAGGTTTAGTAGTAAATGGAATCATTGATAAAAATGAATCGACTGGTTATATGTATCATGATCATGAATACTTTAAACCAAAAGAGTTGACAAAAGAGTTTAAGGGACTTGCAAAAAAATAAAGCCTCCTACCTTTAGGGGCTAGCGCAAGAGACATCAAAACTATACCCGGTGATGCATCGCGCTCGCGAAGGCGAGCGCGATGCATCACCAAGTCTCATTACAAGTTAGGAATGTGTATTAAATAAAGTGCAAAAGTAGAGTGTGTAGCTGCGAGAGTACGACACCATTTCAAGTTACAGCACTTACGGCAGCTATGAGGTACATCCCCAAATCTGAAAGCTTTGATAGGAGAGAGCAAGGAGAAAAACTGTATTGCATAATAGCCGCAAGCGCTGTAT
>JBGTMK010000321.1:0-2354 GCA_041743605.1 Nostoc sp. | reverse complement strand
AAGTAAAAGAGTTGCAAAAATATGAATAACACAGAAGTTCGTCAGCAAATCAACCAATATCTAGATGTATTATCTTCAGAACGCTTACAACTGGTTGCTGATTTTTTAGCATATCTAGCAGATAAGGAGAGTGAAGATGCTACCCAAGAGTTACTTGATATCCCTGGATTTATTGAATCATTTGAAGAAGGTAAAAAAGATATTGCTGAAGGTCGGGTAAAAAGCTGGAGAACAATTCGGTCTGATGTATAGAAGCCCTGGCGAATGGAATTCGCGGCTATACAGACAAAACCCACCTCCGTGGGTTTCAAATTCTTTGAGTCCGCGCAGGCGGACTTGGTTTGTGTAGCCGCGATTTCTAATCGCCAAGTATATTTGGTATTGCTCATCGACGAGAAGCTTATGAATAAATATGAAATATACAATCGTGATTCAATGGTCAGAAGAAGATCAATGTTATGTGGTATTGCTACCTGAGTTTACGGATATAATGCAGCCTTGCACTCACGGAGAGACTTACGAAGAAGCTTTGAAAAATGCTCAGGAAGTTTTAGAAATGCTGATTGAATCATCTTTGGCTAACGGTGAAACTCTACCAGAGCTAGGAAAATCTTTGGAAGTTGCATAGATAAGCAAAGAGAGTAGTGGTAAATCAGGGGAGTGAAAATGTAAACAGAGCCTATGCCCAAGAAAATCAGAGAACTCAAAAGCTTATTGCTGCAAGCAGGGTTTAGTTACCGTCCTGGAAAAGGTAGCCATACTAATTGGTATCATCCCCTCCTACCTGGGAGAGTTACTATATCAGGTAAAGACGGAAATGATGCTAAAGCTTACCAAGAGAAGGATGTTAATAACGCACTTCAAAGATTAGAAGAAATTAAAAATGCTCAAGAGGAGGAAAAAGAATGAATTCTCACTACACAATTATTATTCAGTGGTCTGATGAAGATGAGTGTTTTGTTGTCAGTCTTCCTGAATGGGGAGAATTCTGTCACACTCACGGAGAGACTTATGAAGAAGCTTTTAATAATGCCCAAGAAGTTTTAGAAATGCTGATTGAATCATCTTTGGCTGACGGTGAACCTCTCCCAGAACCTAAGACGCTAGGAAAGTCTTTGGAAGTTGCATAAAATTTATGAATTAAAAAGGTAGCTTATGAACACATCTGTAAATACAGCCAAAGTCTACGATGAAATTATAGAGTTTATTGCTGCTGGAACCACTCCCCAAAGCGTTATCGATTTCAAACTCTCGGATGCAGCCAAAGACCGTTTAGAGGATTTGGTTTACCGCGCAAAAACTGAAGGTCTTACAGGAAGTGACCAGCGAGAGTTAGATCATTTCCTCACTCTAGAGCATATTATGCTACTAGCAAAAGCAAGAGCTACTCAGTACATCAGCGCGGAGTAAGTATTCAAAGTGTCTCGTCCATATATTAATGCAGAACTGCGACGTTTAGTTAGCGATCGCGCCGCCCATCTATGCGAGTATTGTTTATATCCAGAAGGAGACGGCTTAGGCTTTCAAGTTGACCATATAATCAGTGTCAAACACGGCGGCGCTACAACAGCAGATAATCTCTGCTATGCCTTATGAAGAAATTGTTCGGGATTATTAATTAGCTAGTTGTATTGCGGTGCGTTACGCAACCCTTTCACACCCTACTGGCCTGTCTTGGCTAAAATGTTGCAAAAAAATTGTAGGTTGGGTGGAGCGGAGCGCAACCCAACCTACGTCTAATGCACAATTTTTTTGCTTGACACGCCACTACTAAACTAAAAATTATCAGAAAATGTGCGATCGCAGCAATTATTCCGGCGATAGCCTTTGCTGTTCTACTTGCTGGACTTGTGCAACATCTAAATCCAACGCCTGCGCTATCTGTTCTACAGTTAAACCCAATGCTAAAAGTTTAGGTACAGCTTCTAATTTTGCTTTTTGTTTACCTTCTTGTTCACCTTCTTGTTTACCTTCTTGTTTACCTTCTTCTCTAGCTTCTTGATAAACCCGCGTCTGCTTCAATTCACTTAATCCAAACATTGCTTCTATCTCCTTTTGACTCATGTTAGGAAACTTGTAAACCAAGATAGTTTCTATCAATTCTAATAATTGTTTTTGTGGTAATTGTAAATTTACTGCTTGCTGGGTGCGGTTGATTAATCCCCTGGCGGTGCTAATGGCCGTATCTTCGTCTTCAATTACTAATTTTATCGTAGCAATGCCTATTGGTAAGGATGCAGTTGAGCCTAATTCATCTAAGTAAATTCTACTGATACGCTGGCTGTGGAAGAATTCTATGAAATCTTCTTTCTCACCTATATCTATATCTCTGCTGGGATAAATCACCACTCCTC
>JBGTMK010000320.1:0-3900 GCA_041743605.1 Nostoc sp. | reverse complement strand
ACTTCATGAACAAGATTTGTGGACAGGACTAACAACAGTCGTGATGGTAGTACGTTCGATTCAGCATTGGAATAAAACTACTCAGGAGGTGCAATTTTACATCACTAGTCTTGCCAGTGATGCTCATAAAATTGGTAGTGCATTAATCAAAGCCGGGTTAGAAATAGCAGAGGCAAATAAAGAAGCCGTAATAATTGTACTAGACCATCCACAATTTTATACTCGTTTTGGCTTTAAAACTTCTGTTGTTTATGGAATCGAGTCTCCCTTTCCAATACCGGAGGAATTCTTCATGGTTAAACCACTACAAAGTTATGAAAAAAAGTATAAAGGGAAGGTTGTTTATCCCGTTGCTTTTGATGGAGTCTAGTATTATGACTGCGTAAATATTTATAATCAATAAGTGATGTCTAAGTTGGGCAATGCCTACGCAATTTACGCTCTGAATTTTCTGAATGTTTTAAAACATATGATTAAGCATACAGTAGTTTGCAAGTAAGTGAAGTACAAAATGCAGGACTGCAAACTCCGATCAAAATAGTTTCTATCTTCTGCCTCAAAACCCGCAGCTTTGTACTTCATACAAAAGAAAAATGCTGTAATCAATTGGGCCGATGCCAGCCTGCTTGAACCCAGTTTTTACGCACAGTAATAGCCAAACTATTATTTAATCTCAGAGCTTTAACTGTAGCACGACCACAGGCAGTTAGAGCGACAATTTTTGTTCCGTCTGTACTCCAACTAAAATGTTCTTTACACTGTTATTGACGAGGATTAAATAGAGAAACTGTTTTGCCAGATTCAGAATCTAAACTTTCGGTTTGTGTCCACTTGTATTGATTACATAATTCACAAGCTAAACACAGATTATCTTCTGTATCAACCCCTCCTTTTGCCAAAGGTTGTATATGGTCAATTTGCAATCTGCCCATAATATAATCTTGGTAGCTGAGACAATATTCGCAGCGATTTTCTGCCCGTTGTCTAACTTTTTGGCGGATGATTTCAGACAAAGAACTCATGATGATAAAGGAGTTTTTATTTGCCGCCTCACTGCTTCAGCTAAACCTTCTGATTTTCTTAATTGTCCAATTTGGTAAATCGACATTAAAATTAACAGTTCATAGCGTTCTACTTCTGTCAATCCTGTATTTTTTCCTTTAGCTTGTAGCTCACCCAAACGTTCATTTTGTGCTGCATCCATTTTTAAGTTGGCTAATTCGAGTACCTCTTGATATGAAACATGAGAAATTTCAGAATCAATCCTCATATCTGAGAGATTATCGATGCTAGGTAATACTATTTCTAGCATATCAACTAAAACGTCTGACAACTCTCTCGCTGTAGCTTCTCCAAGACGCTGGGCAGATTAAACTAAATTTTCAGGTAAGTTGATAGTTATTGAAATAGCCATAACAAGTAAAAAGGTTTGTCACAATTATAGCTTAGATGTAAATATAGGACTCATATTTGATTTCTAAAAAATCTCAGTACAATTAAGAAGCCTTATTTCCTGTTGCCTAGATTTTCAAACTATTAACCTTAGTTGAGAGCGTTTAAAGTCACTGGTGCTGAAACTATACCTTTTGCCTCTAACGCAGCCGCAACCCTTAAAATCAACGCTTCATTATATGGTGCTGCTATTAATTGCACACCTAAAGGTAATGCATTTTGACGCTGAATTGGCACTGATAAAACGGGTAAACCAATGAAAGATAATGGTTGAGTAAATAACCCTAAATGAGGACGGACAAGAATTTCTTCGCCATCCAAAATCATCGTTTGTTGACCAATTAGCGGCGCGGAAATTGGTGTAGTAGGGGCAAGAATTACATCGACATTTTGAAAAACTTCCCGAAGGCGATCGCGATACCATTTTCTAAAGCGTTGTGCTTGCAGATACCAGCTACTAGGAATTAACGCCCCAGCCAAAAAGCGATCGCGTGTAGCCGCATCAAAATCTTGAGGACGACATCGCAATTTATCCAAATGCAGATTTGCGCCCTCGCTAGCTGTAATTACAAAGGCTGCTGCACGGGCGCGGTGTACTTCTGGTATGATTACGTATTCAGTGACTTCTATTGCATCAGCTACTCTTTGTACTGCTGCTAAAGCTTCTGATTCTGCGCCTTTGGTGAAATAATCACCAGCAATCGCAATTCTGATATCAGAAATATCTTGCTTAAGTTGTGGTAAAACCAATTCAGGCTGACGCTTTGTGCAAATTGGATCGCGATCGTCTTCTCCTTGAAGCACATCAAACGCCGTAGCGATATCTTGCACCGAACGCGCAAAAGGGCCAATGTGGTCAAAACTGCTAGAAAATAAAGCTACCCCAGCACGAGATAACCTCCCGTAAGTCGGCTTGAAACCAAAAACGCCACACAACGCCGCCGGAACGCGAATTGAACCATTAGTATCAGAACCCAACGTCAGCGGTACTAATCCAGCAGCCACAGCCGCAGCCGAACCACCTGATGAACCACCAGCAACTCGCTGTAAATCATGGGGGTTATGAGTTGCGCCATAATGAGAATTTTCCGTTACGAACCCATAAGCGTACTCATCCATATTCAAAGCGCCAACCAGCACAGCACCCGCTTGTTTCAGCTTCGCTACTGCTGTCGCATCAAGGCTTGCTGCTGGATTTTCTGCATTGATTTTCGATCCCGCCAGAGTTGTTAACCCAGCGATATCGAAGAGATTTTTCACCGCAAAAGGCACACCAGCCAGCATTCCCGGATTATTACCTTGGGCAATTTCCCTGTCAATGCGGGCTGCATCTGTTAAAGCTGTTTCAGCAGTGATAGCCGTAAAACAGTTGAGTTGATGATCTCGCGCAGTGATTCGTGCTAATGCAGCTTTGGTGACATCTACCGCGCTAACTTTACCCTCGCGCACAGCAGCAGCTATTGATACAGCATCATTCATGGTTCAAAAACTGGTGCAACTTCAATATCCTCTGGTAAAGGGAAAGAATTTACAAGATTAGCGATCGCACTAATTCTTTCAAAATTTGCCACTACACTATCACGATACTCATCTCTTAGCTGCAAATCCAACAACAACGCCATTTGATCAACATATTCACCCACATCAAACTCTTCTGTTCTCATATCTCCTCCTTTGCATCCTTTTTTTTATTCCTGATTTGCAATTACCGCCAGTGCTACCAGAACCACCCCAGAATTCTAGCCCACCAAAAACTTCCACAACGCCGGATGCAGTAAATGCAGTTTTAACCGTCACTATGTGCCGTACTATGAAGTGTTACGGTAAATAGATACTCCAATGGATCAGTTTGACATTCCCCTTAACGCGGAAGGTAAGATTATCGACTTTTTAACTGGTTATGTCTTAGAAGCAAAACCAGAAGAATTTGTACGCCAGCAATATCTAAGAGTTCTTCATTTTGAGTACAAATACCCAAAAACTCACTTAGCTACAGAAGTACCTGTCTATTACGGATCAAGAGAATTAAAAGACTCAGAAGGCAGACCTGTTCGAGCTGATATAGTTATTTATTCAACAGCATCGGCTTGTACCGCACGCGATCAAGGCAGAATTGAAATCATTGTTGAGTGCAAAGCACCGAATGAAACTTCAGGCTATAACCAACTTGTCTCCTACATCTTCAATACAAGTGCTAACGGTGGTGTTTGGTTTAATGGTGATGTTAAATATTACCGTCGCTTAAGCAGTCCTAAAAATGAATTCATTCCCTGGACAGGCATTCCCAGAAAGGGAGAGGCTTGGGATGCTCTAGGACGTAGAAGAAAAGAGGATTTAACACGTCCCAAAGACATCAAAGGTTTGCTTCGTAGATGTCACAACAAACTTCATGGACGTGGTGTAGATAGTGAGGAGGAAGACCTCACTATGGATATGGTTCGCCTAATT
>JBGTMK010000319.1:0-6659 GCA_041743605.1 Nostoc sp. | reverse complement strand
TTCGTAATTCGTAATTAATTGTTTGCAAGGGTTTCAGACGTTTAAGATGGGTGGCTTATTTACGCCGTGCGGTACTAGTTTTCACGTTAAGTTGACACCAATGCTCAATGCCCCATGCCCTAATTCAAAAGTCTGGTAACTCTTTAAGAATTGTGAAGCGAATATGATTAATCGCCAAATCACCGATGGGGATATCTTCTTTGGTTAGCCGCGAACCTTGACTTGTCACGGTTTCAAAGGTGATACCTTTGCCAATTTCAATGTGATACCAGCATAAACCCATAAAAAAGCGTGTGGGATAAGGGCCACCTTGACCGACATCATCAGGATTTGATTCCATTGGCAACCAGCCAAAATTCGGGACGTAGAATTCTAGCCAAACATGATTAAAGTCGGGTTGTAGGGGTACTCCTTGTAGATCACTATGGGGAGGACATTTGTACCTACCTACGGTGCGGCAGGGGATGCCATTTAAACGGGATAGGGCAAGTAATACGCCGACATATTCGCCACAGGAACCAACGCCCCGTTCTAAAACTATATCTGGCGTGTCAATGTAAGGTTTAATACCGTAGGATAATTGATCGTAAACGTAGTTGCGGATGCTGTACATTTTCCGCAGTACATTGGTTTCAGAACCAATGGCTTCTTTGGCAGCACGGCGAACAATGGGAGTATCCATTGATAAATCGTCGTCATCTACTAAGTAGCGTGTTTGCAATTCTGGGGAGAGTGCAGGAACGTTTTCCACATCTCTGGGTGTGATGCGATACTTAATACCCCTAACTTCCAAAAGTGCTTTCCAGCCAAATATATGCCGTTCTCCTGGGGTAAGAGAATCAAATTTAAATACTGCTACACGTTGCCCCTCTATCACTTCTTCGGTAAAGGGTATACCAATGGCTTCAACGTGTTTCACCTTTTGACGCTCAGTTTCCGATGGTAGGGCGATACGCCATTCCACATCAGGTAAATAAACCTCGTCTAAGGGTGCAATTTCCTCAGCGTATGACATTTCAATGAGATAGCCATTAGAGAGGGCATAGTGCTTATCTGGTTGGTAATGATAATACAGGGGATGAATAAAAGTGCGATCGCGGAAGGTTAACTCATGACTCGGATCAGCATTGGGGTTGTCCCGAATATAAGGTTCCTCTGAGGCGTAGGCAACGTAAATACTCTCTTTACCTGTTTCGCCATTTTTATGTATTCCAATACCTGTGGGAGATTCAAAGGGTGTTAAGACACTGAATTGAAGTTCTCCCGTTGATCTGTCCATCGCGTAAACTGATTGTTCGATGCGATCGCAAATCCACAACATTTCTTGGGTTACAGCCAAATTTTCTACTCCAACGCCTGGGGCATAAAATCTGGTAATCTCTTTTCGTGTTTCGCGGTCAAAAACTAGAATGTAGCCCAGTTTTTGGCAACTGACATAAACGGTTGTCTCCCAAACAGCAACACCGTCAGCCGAATAAGGCAATGTCACAAAATGTTCCAGACCCAAAGCATTGATATTACACAAATAAACACTATTTTCTCGGCTAACCCAGAGGGTATCTTCCCATACCGCTAGACCAGTGACATCGGTAAATTCTTTAACTTGATGGGGATTGAGAATTTTGCTGTTGTCAGAGGTGGGATCAATCTCTAGTAGATGCCCTTTAATACTGTCAATGGCAAGTAGCCTATCTTTGATGAAAGTAATGCCACACAGGGTAGCAGCAGTAAGCGGTCGAATTGTCTTTTGCCCAAACATCTGGCTTGCGGTCGTGGGGAGTGCAAAACTTATATTAAGCATATTTCTTGAATGGTTTAGCACGCCTGGGCAATTCAAAATTCAAAATTCGTCTTGAAAAGTTTGCTAAATCGGGAAACCCTACTGGCACGCCAATTCGCTTGAGCGAGGAAATACACAAGCGAGTGGCTCAACTTTCGACAAAATTAAAAATGAAGAAATGCAATCGGGCCATGCATCCTAACTATTGATTACGGGATGTAAATGAAAGCAATGGCAGCCTAAAATTAATTGTGGCATATCCTCTATAACAAAGCTTCAAGGCTCTATTACTCATAATTATCAGTAAAATGTGTTCCGATAAACTCTTTCGTGAGAAATAATACTATCTTAAAAAAAGAATAAATTTACAAATGTTAAAAATTACATATACACTCGTACAACTTGGCGATCGCCTTAATGTAACTTTAGAAGAGGGAATTCCTGCCATCACTAAATTATGATCGAATTTTGTAACTATTTCCTGTGACTTACACGATGTCTGCTAATTCTCTGCCTGAAGGTGCCGCCGTTTGGCATAGTTTAGAAGTTGATAAAGCGTTAGACCTGCTCGATAGTAACGCAGACAGTGGCTTAACACCCCAAGAAATTGAACAGAGGTTGCAAAAATACGGCCCCAACGAACTCGAAGAAACTGCTGGCCGTAGTGCTTGGGGAATTCTGCTGGATCAGTTCAAGAACATTATGTTATTGATGCTGATTGGCGTAGCTCTGATTTCTGGGATTTTAGACCTGATAGCTTTGCGCTCGGGCAGCTTGAAGCCTGGTGAAGTGCCATTTAAAGATACGATCGCTATTTTAGCAATTGTCATCCTCAATGGCATACTCGGCTACGTCCAAGAAAGCCGCGCCGAAAAAGCCTTGGCAGCCCTGAAAAAAATGACTTCTCCCTTAGTGCGAGTCATCCGCGCCGCTAGACTGGTGGAAATAGCAGCCAAGGAACTAGTCCCAGGGGATGTCATGCTGCTAGAAGCTGGGATGCAGATAGCCGCAGATGGACGCTTGATCGAACAGTCGAATTTACAAGTGCGTGAGTCGGCATTGACGGGTGAAGCCCAATCTGTGAATAAACAGGCAACGCTCAAATTACCAGAAGAAACAGATTTGGGCGATCGCCTAAATTTAGTATTTCAAGGAACCGAAGTCATCCAAGGACGAGGGAAGGTTCTGGTAACTAACACTGGCATGACAACAGAATTAGGCAAAATTGCCACGATGTTGCAGTCGGTAGAAAGTGAACCGACGCCGTTACAGCAGCGAATGACTCAACTGGGTAACGTCCTGGTTACGGGTTCTTTGATTCTCGTGGCGATCGTTGTCGTTGGTGGTGTGATCCAGGCAAGAGGTTTTAGCAACATCCAAGAACTCTTGGAAGTTTCCTTGAGTATGGCGGTTGCTGTGGTGCCAGAAGGTTTACCAGCCGTAATTACCGTCACCTTGGCACTGGGAACCCAACGAATGGTGCGCCAGAATGCCTTGATTCGCAAACTGCCAGCAGTGGAAACATTGGGTTCTGTAACTACCATCTGTTCTGATAAAACAGGCACTCTGACTCAAAATAAAATGGTCGTGCAATCAATTTCCACTAATAACAAAACTTTTCGCGTCACCGGCGAAGGTTATGCTCCCACAGGGGACTTTCAGTTAGATGGTCAAAAAATTTCCCTGGAGGAGTCTCCAGAAATATCAGCGTTGTCAGTCGCTTGTGCTGTTTGTAATGATTCGGTCTTGCAAAAAGAACAAGGTGAATGGGCAATTTTGGGAGATCCTACAGAAGGGGCGTTAGTCACTCTGGCGGGGAAAGCCGGAATCGAAAAAGACCAGTGGAATAGTAAGTTACCACGCGTTGCGGAGTTCCCCTTCTCCTCAGAACGGAAGCGGATGAGCGTGATTTCTCAGGTGGAGGGAGTCGCTACAGGTGAAGCGTCTTCCAGAGGCGTTGATCCAGCGATCGCTAATTTTCTCCAATCTGAACGTTACTTAATGTTTACCAAAGGTTCTCCAGAGTTAACTTTGGCACGTTCGGCTCAAATTCATTTGGGTAATCACTCAGCCCCTTTAGCTGAAGTACAACGCCAGCAAATTTTGGCAGAAAATGACCTGATGGCGAGTAAAGGTTTGCGGGTGCTAGGTTTTGCCTACAAACCCCTTACAGAGATTCCACCGGAAGGTTCAGAGGAGGTATCTGAGCAAGACTTGGTATGGCTGGGATTGGTGGGAATGCTAGATGCGCCACGCCCAGAAGTCAGGGCAGCAGTCCAAGAGTGTCGAGAAGCAGGTATTCGCCCAGTGATGATTACAGGCGACCACCAATTAACAGCACGAGCGATCGCTACCGATTTGGGAATTGCCCAAGAAGGCGATAGGCTACTCACCGGTCAAGAATTGCAGCGGATGACTGACCAGGAATTAGAGCAAAATGTTGACTTAGTAAGCATCTATGCCAGGGTTTCCCCAGAACACAAACTGCGAATTGTCCAAGCACTGCAACGCCGGGGTCGATTTGTCGCGATGACAGGTGATGGTGTTAACGATGCCCCAGCCCTCAAACAAGCTGATATCGGTATTGCGATGGGCATTACTGGCACTGATGTCAGTAAAGAAGCCAGTGACATGGTGTTACTTGATGACAACTTCGCCACCATTGTCAGCGCCACCAAGGAAGGGAGAGTTGTTTACACCAACATCCGCCGCTTTATTAAATACATTCTGGGCAGTAACATTGGCGAAGTTCTGACAATTGCAGCCGCACCTCTAATTGGTTTGGGAGGCGTTCCCCTTACCCCTTTACAAATTTTGTGGATGAATTTGGTGACAGATGGTTTACCAGCCTTGGCATTAGCTGTGGAACCTCCAGAACCCGATGTAATGCAACGTCCACCTTTTAGTCCCCGCGAAAGTATTTTCGCTAGGGGATTGGGTTCTTACATAATTCGCATTGGAATAATATTTGCCATTATCACCATTGCCTTGATGTGGTGGGCTTATCAACATACTCATGCAGATGGGTATCAGGGAAATCCAGAGACTTGGAAGACAATGGTATTTACCACCTTGTGTATTGCCCAAATGGGTCATGCGATCGCCATTCGCTCCAACAACCGACTGACTATCGAGATGAATCCCTTCTCCAATATCTTTGTATTAGCGGCTGTTGTCGTCACCACGATTTTGCAGTTAATGCTAGTTTACGTCCCACCCCTGCGAGATTTCTTTGGTACTGACGAACTCACTCTAGAGGAATTGGCGGTTTGTATTGGTTTCAGTGCCTTAATGTTTGTCTGGATTGAAGCGGAGAAGATATTTCTGCGGATTATGGGCAAAAAAGCTGTGTAAGAGCAGGGATGATGGAGATTGAGGCGTTGCAATGCCCAGCAACGCCGAACTTCGGAGCATACTTGCGCCTACGCACGTTATTTAGAAGTGTTTTTGCCTAAATAGCTAATAAAAAGCTTAGGGACTGCGAATCACCTAAGCCTGATTCCTTCGTATAAAGGACTAAAATAGATGTATCTCAAGCTTATCATTTCTTTCTTGACAGTCTCTCTGATAGCTTCAATTGGATTGGCCGCAAAAGACCCAGCTTATATACCTTTGGCTGCAAGCGTAGGGGGAGGGATAGGGGCTATTAGTGCGCTTATTAAGCCAGAGCGTACATCATTGCCACAATCTAAAGACGATACTCTAGAGTAGTCTTAAAGATGCGGTCGTTAACAGACTTTGAGGGTTTAAATTCCCTATCTCTATAGGCAGCACGTTTTGTGTCGGGGTCTAAATTCCCGTCACAAAACGTAATTGCGAATTGGTTTAACTCTAACGATCGCATTTCAAGAATTATTTCTAATCAACTGCAACAAGATAGACTCAAGACTTTGTAATGCAGCATTTGTAGTGCGCTGATGTTCTTCAAAATTACGCTGATGTTGTTCATGGCTATCACGTAACTCAAGTAACACATCGTCCAAAATCGCACTACGACCCAGAACACGGTCAACGTTACTGGTAAGCTCTCTCATTTCCTGACTTAGTTCATCCAGTTGTGCTTGAGTGTTAGTTTGTCTAATAGTTAAATTATCTAATTGTTGTTGTGTACTAGTTTGTCTTTCAGCCAACCCCAAGATTATTTGTTCAATACGGTCTATTCGGTTAGGGAAGTATTCAGGCGTGTCAGTCATCTTTCTTGTGTTGAACTTCTACAATTTTACTTCTATAACCGTGTCTAACCTTCGTAGCGTTCTCTTTTCCTTCTGTTCCCTATGTATCTTAAAACTCTAAACCTCCGACAATTTCGCAATTATCAAGACCAGCAGGTTGAGTTTACTGCTGCCAAAACAATTTTGGTAGGTAATAATGCTCAGGGAAAGTCGAACTTGTTGGAGGCGGTGGAGTTGCTGGCGACATTGCGATCGCACCGAATGGCCCGCGATCGCGATTTGGTTCAAGAAGGGGAGGCCATAGCCCAAATTAATGCCACCCTTGAGCGACAAACAGGCGTTAGTGACCTGACCTTAACTCTCCGGCGCAATGGTCGCCGTAGCGTTGCTATCAATGGCGAGTCTATCCGCCGTCAGATGGATTTTCTCGGCGTTCTCAACGCAGTCCAATTTTCCAGCCTAGATTTAGACTTAGTACGCAGTGGGCCGGAAGGTCGCCGCAACTGGTTAGATACACTCTTAATTCAACTCGAACCAGTTTATGCTCACATTTTGCAGCAGTATAACCATGTGTTACGCCAGCGCAATGCTTTTTTAAAACGCCATGTAGAAACCTTGGATGCAACATCTCTACACTCAGAATTAGCGGTGTGGGATGCACAGTTAGCTACCACAGGAACCAGGGTAATTAGACGACGCGATCGCGC
>JBGTMK010000318.1:0-10492 GCA_041743605.1 Nostoc sp. | reverse complement strand
TGTCGAAGTTTTGCGAGTAAAGGGTACTCAGCGAAATTGCCCCTGGTGGGATGGTGGTAACTACAGAACCCAAAGTAACGACTTCGCTGCGGAATTTTTGCAAGTTATCTTGGGCTAAATCTTTGGAAATAGTGCCATTGTTGTACCAGACGGTATCACCGTTATCTACAAGCAGCTGAATTTGGGTAGTTCCAGTTAAAGAATTGGGCACTTCTACAATAGTCTCAAAGCTGCCGTTAGTATTCAATGCTGTTAAATCCGCAGAACGTAGCACAGGCGCATCAGCTGCATTACCTGTCCAAGTGTAAAGGCGAAAATCGTTAGGAGCCGTTCCTGTAGCAGCACCCGCCGGCCCAGCAACAATTACGTACTGATTATCACTGTTACGCTCAATACTGCGAATACCACGACCACCTAAGTCTAGTTGAATGGGAGCGCCAAAGGTTGCAGATCCAGTGGTTCCACCTGTGGTATTAAGAATGCTGGTAAAATTGGTGACAGGAATAATTAGCGCTTGGGTGCGGTTATTGGTTGGTTGATTGGGGGCACGGAAGGAAACGTAAGCAGTATTACCATTGGGAGCAATAGTCAAGCCTTCGATATTGAATCCGTTGGGAACTTCTGGGGATACACCATTGGCTGCACTAGCAGCAAGTCCTAAGTAGCCAGCACCCAAACCGTGACCGTTGGCATTGTCCCAGGCAATCAGGTCATCTTCTAAAAACTTGTAGTATCCCTGGAAAGTCAGGGTGGTATTGGCTCCCGTACCAGAAATCTCTGTGGCAAAGATGCGTTCGCGGTTGGGTCTATCCTCACTACTGCTATTGTTGCTGTGAGAACCCATCCAGTAAATTGTATTGCCAATACGGGTAGAGGCTTCAATATCTACTTCACTAGAACCAGATAATCCAAGAAAGGAGGTGAAGTCAAAACTGGCTAATGGTAAACCAGAATTATTGCGATCGTACAGTCGAATTGTTTGGTCTTCGTCGTCGGCAACCAACATATAATTAGAAGCGATCGCGATCGCTGTAGAAGCGTCACTAGTCCCCGTCAGGAAGCGGGTGGTGGGACTAACAGATCCAGCCGAGGCGGCATAGTTAATGATGTAGGAATTACTGAGTGTACCGTCACTAACGGTAACTGTGATATTTGCCAGACCAACACCAGTAGGATTAATCTTCAGATTACGTTCTGCACCAGTACCAGAAAGGGTGAGGTTGGCATCAGCTACAACTGCTTGATTGCTGCTAGTGACTGTAACTGTCAGGCTGCTAATTGGTGTATCGGGGTCACTCAGAGTAAAGTCGATACCCAGTGTCCTTGCAGGGTCGGTAGGATCGTTAATTACACCACTAATTGCACCACTACCAGTTTTGGCGAGGGATACTGGTAAGTTTTGTCCATCCAGGAAATCGGTTGTACTGGGATTAATTTCAATTTTTGGGGCGCCAACGGTTGATGTAGGGTTGGGAATATAAACACCTGGGTTGCCTATATCTCCACTTATAGATGTGCGTGAATTCTGACCATCATTGACGGTGGAAAGCTGCCAATTGCTAGTAATTCCAAAAGCATCGAGATTCGCTGCTTCTGTCCAACCGCTAACGTTCTGTGTGCGAATAGTACCTGCAAATTGTTGATCTCCATAGGTGAGGCGGTCTATTAACTGTCCGTTGTTATCGTACAGGTTAATCTCATCTTCACGTCCCAAACCTTGGTTGGAGTTGCCAATGATTTTAACTGAGGGCGATAGGTTCCATGCAGCCCGGAATGTCTCAGCCGCAGTTTCAGTTAAAATTACTGATTCCCCTGGCTGGACGATACCAAAAGCACTTAGAGAAAACGAACCAGCGGTGCGAGTGTTGTCATCGTAACTCCAGCCGGTAAAGTCTACTGCTGTAGTGCCAAGGTTGGTAAATTCTACGAATTCTCCATTACCACCTTGGTACATATACTCGGTGATTTGGATGTTTGGTAAAGACTGAGAAAGCGTAAATGATGATGCCCAATTAGCAATGTCAGTGATGGTGGAACTAGTCGTCCAGTTAGCGGAGTTGGAGATAGCTGCTAGCAGTTCTGCCTGAGTTCCCGAAGTAGAACCGCTATAATAACCGTTTGTACCATTGGTAGTTAAAGCTACTGTGGTTACACCCGTGACTAATGTGCCACTGTTAGCAACAGTTGGTTCAGCAGATGTGGCGGCGCTAGTTGCATTATTCCAAATGCCAGAATTCAGCGCATAAATTAAAGTGGGGCTGGCTAATGTTCCTGTATAGATAATCAGCGACTCACCACTGGCATTGAGCGAAAAACCACTAGGATTATTTGAGTTAAACCCTGGTGAATTATTACTACTTCCATTAGTCCAAGTGAGAACTGTACCCGCAGAGATGTCTGTTGGTGCAGTGTAGGTAAGGATTCCCTCTCCCGTTCTAAAACTACCACTAGATTGCCAACCGTTATCTGTAATGTTAAAGGTTGTATCAGCACCGATATCTACAAGTACTGCTAGACGGATACTATCTGGATTAGTCGTGTTGTAACCAGCGATCGCAATATCGCCAGGATTTAAAATTGTAGCTGCCATAATTATTAAGCAAAAATGCGTGAAAGTACGCTGAGTGAAAATGAGATTCGCAACAATGTCACCTAAAATGGACAAAGTATCGGTTTATCCTGAAATAGGACATACCGTACTTAGTATTTTTGTATGAGGTGCAGAAATTCAGTGTACATAAATTTTATTCGTGTTAATAAACACTCAGACTTTACTGAACTAAAGTTAATAAGAGACTAAGAATAGGTAAATTTGCTATTTATATTTATAAATAATCTTTTAAGTATTAATGCTGATGGTATGTTTTTTGTATAAAAGCGTACAATATTTTAATTGCAAGTCCTAATATATCTAAAAAATATTATCAAAATGCAGCTGCCTGATAAACTAAGATTCGCTCCCTCTCAACTAGTAACTGTAACAGTACTGCTGACATTACTCTTGTTTATTCCTCAAATTTGGCTCAACTGGCAAGCTTATTATAACTTTAATAATATTACTAAATATGAATTTCAGCTACAAAAGCTGAATGATGAAATTATCTATCTTGACGAAGTATTAACGATGTCAGCCCGCATGAATGCTGCTACAGGTAACTTGATTTGGGAAGAACGGTATCGACAATTTGAACCTAAGCTCGATATTGCTATCAAAGAATCTATTAAACTGGCTCCTCAAGCATATACAAATAAGGATGCTGAAAAAACTGATGCTGCTAATCAGCGTTTAGTGGCAATGGAATATCAATCTTTTGAATTAGTTAAAAACAATCAAAAAGAGAGAGCGCAACTACTGCTTTCTAGCCGCGAGTATGAAATTCAAAAACGTATTTATGCTGATGGTGTTGCCAAAAGGAAACTTAATATTTCACTTCAGCTACAGCAAAAAATTGATGAATATTACAAAAGAATATTGTGGGCAGTTTTAGCATCTATTATAAGTTTAGCAATGCTGGTTCCGGCATGGCTTTTAGTATTGCATTTATTGCAGCAATACTTGAAAGCTAAAAAAGCTGCCCAAGCTGCCTTAGAAGAAACTAATTACCAATTGGAAATACAAGTTTTAGAGAGAACGACAAAGATAAAACAAAAAAATATTCAACTACAACAGACATTGCAAGAATTGCAACATACTCAAGTGCAACTTATTCAAACTGAAAAAATGTCCTCATTAGGTCAGTTAGTTGCTGGGGTTGCTCATGAAATAAATAATCCAGTTAATTTTATTTATGGAAACCTGATACATATTAGAGAATATAGTCAGCAATTACTAACTTTAATTAAACTGTATCAGCAAGAAAATTGTAATTACAACCCAAACATAAATATTCTAATTGATCAGATCGATTTAGAGTTTATTATTGATGATATGCCGAAAATTTTATCCTCAATGACAGTTGGTGCTGAACGCATTGGTGAGATTGTGCTAACTTTGCGGAATTTTTCGCGTCTTGATGAAGCAGAAATGAAACCTGTTGATATTCATGAAGGAATTAATAGCACGCTATTAATTTTACAGCACCGTCTCAAAGAAAATCATAAACAGCAGGAAATTGCAATTATTAAATATTATGGTAATCTGCCTCTTGTTGAATGTTATGCAGGAGGATTAAATCAGGTATTTATGAATATTTTCAGTAATGCTATTGATGCTTTACATGAATGGGAAGCAGAATGTTTAAAAACGGAGGTTAAAAAACACCTTAGTTCTATTATTGTCTATACTCAAGTTTATAATGAAGAGTATGTGATTATTAGTATTAAAGATAATGGGGCAGGAATGACTGAGGAAGTTAAAACTAGATTATTTGACCCTTTCTTTACTACTAAACCTGTAGGTAAAGGCACTGGCTTAGGATTATCTATTAGTTACCAGATTATAGTGGATAAACATAAAGGAAAAATCAACTGTATTTCTGCACCAGGTGAGGGTACAGAGTTTGTGATTGAGATTCCTATCAAGCAATACAGTTCAGATAAGGCCAAATCCCTGATGTAGAGACGCGATAAATCGCGTCTTCAAAGACCAATTATCTACATCAATAACCCTTAACCCAAGGGTATTGTCCTATCAAGCAGACACGTTAAATAGTTTGCTGTTAGCGGAAACATCGTTCAGAAAACTCTGAGCGTCTACGCTCTTTTCCTAAGAATTACTAATCGAAAATCCTCGACGTGTAGGTTTAACAGTAGCTAACTCTACTTTAAAACTTACCTTATCGCTCATTTCTCCACTTCTTGCTTCCAAAGTCCATTTACCAGGACGTAAATTCCAAAATAAAGAATTAGCTGAGTTTGCATCTAACTTTTCACCATTCAACCACCATTCCACGGGTGCAGATTTATTTCCCACTAGCTTGAATTCTAACTTTTGCTTCGTTTCTTCACCTGGATACAGTAAGAATAAATCGCCATCATGGGGAGACAAAATTCTCAAATTAGTAGAAGCAAAATTCGATTGCTGTTGTTTTGCCAACCATTCGTTATACTCTGATGGTAAATTGAATTGATTTTCACGTTCGTAATTACTTTTATCTTCAGGATAGAAATATTCCTGCACCACTGATGTACAATCTGGTGTTGGTCGTAATCCTGAAATTGCACAAACAGGTAATTGCACTAAACCTTTTGGAGGCGGAAAACCTGCTGGTTCTTGATTTTCGTGCAGATGCAACATAATCCGATTCCACAAGGGTGCTGCACCTGTCACACCTGAAACCTGACGCATCGGTTCGCCGTTGAAATTGCCTACCCAAGTAGCGACGGTGTAATCTCTGGTAAAGCCAACTGTCCAAGTATCCCGAAAATTGGAAGATGTACCAGTTTTAACAGCAGATGGGAAAGGTAAATTTAATACAGAGTCTACACCAAATGCTGTTGCGCGAGCATGGTTGTCACTAAGTATGTTGGTGATTAATTGCCATATTGTTTTGTTGGGGAGTGGGGAGTGGGGAGTAGGGAGTGGGGAATTGGAAAATGTGCTTAGTAAAGGAGTCGCGTCTCCTTGTCGTGCTATGGTCAGGTAGGCATGAGCTAATTCCCATAAACTGACTTCGCCACTACCGAGAGTTAACCCTAAACCATAATGTTCTGAGGTTTGATTGAGGTGTTCAAATCCCAGTTGATGCAGACGTTCGAGGAAAGTCTGCACACCTACTTTTTCTAACACGCGCACTGCGGGAACATTCAAAGAATTTGCTAAAGCGATTCGCACCCGCACCGGGCCAAGAAAACTTTCGGTGAAATCGGTTGGGCTATAAAGTTTCGCGCCGGGAATTGCGTAATGGGCAGGTACATCTGCCAAAATGGTATTTGGGCGAATTAAACCTTTTTCTAAAGCTAATTCATACATAAAAGGTTTGAGGGTAGAACCTGGTTGACGTAGGGCTTGCACTCCATCATTGCGTCCCAGTTTGGCTTCATTAAAGTAATCAGGCGAACCGACATAAGCCAAAACCTCACCAGTCCGGTTGTCAATCACCAACGCCGCTGCATCATGGACGTTGTTAGCGGCTAGGGAAGAAATTACCTGCTGTACTTGTGCTTCGACAAACTGCTGTAAAGGGCGATTTATAGTCGTGCGAATAACGGATTGCTCCCCCCTAACCCCCCTAAAAAAGGGGGGAGTTAAGCCCTTATTTTCAAGGCGGGTTGGGGGGATTTGATTTGCTAGCCAAAATAAAAAGTGTGGTGCGGCGATAATTCCTCGTTGGCTAGACTGAAATACAACCTTTTCGGTGGATGTTCGATTTGCGATCGCACCACTAATATGTTTTTCTAGTACCATCCGATTAAGAACGTATTTTTGCCGTTGCTTCAGCCGTTCCCAATGCTGGTAAGGATTAAAATATGTGGGATTATTGGGAATAGCAGCTAACAAACTAGCTTGGGCAAGATTCAATTCACTAGCTGGGATGGAAAAATAAGTCTGCGCGGCTGCTTCCACACCATATATATTCCCTCCCATTGGCAGCCGATTGATATATGCAGAGAGAATTTCATCTTTATTCATCCCTGCTACTAACCGCCAAGATAGCCAAATCTCTTGCATTTTACCTGACAGAGTACGCGGCACAGGATCTAACATCCGCGCCAACTGCATAGTAATAGTGGAAGCGCCGGAAACAATTCGTTTCGCGTGGATGGCTTCTTTGCTGGCGCGGATAACAGCTTTCATATCCAACGCCCCATGATGGTAAAAGCTGGCATCTTCGGCGGCTAGAATGGCATGGATAAACTGGGGCGAAACCTGATTTAGTGGTACTACTGATGTATGCTCTTGGTCACGGGTGAGTAGTGTTCCTAATGGTAAACCATTGCGATCGCTAAATTGCATTGCCAACTGATTTTGGGCAATATCTGCGGCACGAATGGGCGCAAAATAGGGTAGTAGGCGTACAACCAGACAGATTAGCAGCCCAGCTAGGATAATTTTACTGTGCTTATGTTTGAGTAGCGATCGTAAAATTCGTTTCATCAGGGAATCCCCTGTCCAAGAAAACCTACCTTAATCTTGACGCAGCGATTACATCTACATCAGTAAATATTGCAAATCCTTAATAATTCATTTGTTATAAATAACTTCGCAGATGTAACTCAATGTTTGCCAAATTTAAATACTTCGGCGTTGCTGAATCAAGGGATGATTCTTGTAGGGCGGGCGAGACGCCCACCCTGAAATACAAGGGACGGGCAAGATGCCCATCCCACAAAACTAGCAACATCATCCCGCAAATATGCAACGCCAATACTTTTTTATGGTTAAGAATTGTAGTCATTTTTGGAACAATTACAGTAGATTAGTTATCTATGTAAATAAACATATATTACATCCACGGATGGTGTATAAATAACTAGTTATCTTGCGTCCTTGATCAGTCTTGGCATTGCCCAGTCATGAAGCAATGTAAATTGTTATTTGCTATAACTTATGATTTTTTTATTTTGAATTACTAAAAAGATGATTATCAGAGTTTTACTGCGTTTTTACCATAAAATAACCTATCGCGTTCTTGGTCTTATTGGCAGACTGTTAAAAACAATTGAACGCTCTTCAAGGCGGAAAAAAACAATCCAGTTTCTTCTCATCTTTACATTTATATTAGGGATGGCAGGATGTAATTTTTTTGGTATCAACTCAAGTAAAGAACAACTCCCAGCAGTTTCCTCACTTACACCACCAAAATTACCAGATTGGATTGAACAAATAAGTCCCATTGGGGATGCCAAACCTCTCAACCAAATCCGTATCCGTTTTAAAGAAGCTTTAATCCCAGTTGAAAGTCTTGACAGTCCAGAACAGCAGAAAATATTAGAAAAATTTGCCCTTTGGCCGCCTTTACCCGGTCAATTTCGCTTTTTAACACCGCGCATGGTGGGTTTTCAAGCTGATAAAGCATTGCCAATAGCGACCAGATTTCAAGTCACTCTCAAAGCAGGTTTAGCCGATTTAAAAAATCATCGCCTAGACAAAGATTTGCCTTGGACTTTCAACACCGAATCTATCAAACTGACTAATTTACCCGGTGTTAATCCCATTGAGAAGGCTGATATTGAACCAATTGATTTACAACAAAAATTACAGTTTACTTCCAATGTCGAATTGGATTTAGGTTCTGTACAAGAACATTTAAAATTAATTCCTGAAGGAAAAGACAAGGGTGTAGGCTTCAAAGTCGAATTAAACAAAGAAGAAAAACCGTTAGAAAATGAAGAACCTTTAGAAAAATTTGACCCTTCGGCACGCAATTGGATTTATAACCTCATCCCACAGCAAAATCTCGAAAAAGCAACCCGTTATCGCCTGGTATTTTCTCCCGGAATACGTCCTGCTTATGGTAATTTATCGACAGATAAAGAATTTGTCAGTAAATTAGCAACTTATTCGCCTTTAGCATTTCAGAAAATTAACTTTTACGGACAGCCAGATTCAGGGGGAACATTTGGACGATTTCTTAAAGGCAGTCCGCAGCTAGAATTTAATAATATCTTGTTGGCAGATTCAGCTAAAGAAAATATTACTATTAATCCAGCCCCAAAAGACATTTCGAGAATTCTGCAAGTTAATGATGAGGATAAAATTGTTGGCATCAATCCTTATGCGCTAGAACCTGCCAAGACTTATACAATTACTATTGGCGGAAATCTCAAAGATAAGTTTGGACAAACTTTGGGTAAACCTCTAACACTGAAATATGATACTGGAGATTTAGCTGGGGATATCTGGGTACCATCAGATTTGAATATTTTCCCCACAGGTAAAGATTTACAGCTAAATATTAGTACGGGAAATCTACCAGAGTCAAAATACAAAGCAGCTTATCGAGTAGTTAAACCGACAGATTTAGTTTATTTTAATTACAGTAACGATTTCTTACCAAAACCTTCTGAATGGCAAAGTTTTAACGTATCAGGTAAGAAAAATCAATCAGTTGATATTGCTGTTCCTCTCCGGGAAAAAATAAGTGCGGCTACGGGGATGTTAGCTTATGGAGTGCAAGCCCGCACTAATAAATACCAGGAGAATGGCAAGGAACTGTGGCGAGAACCTACGACTTATGGAATGGTTGAATTGACGAATTTGGGCGTATTTACTCAGTGGTTTCCTGAGTCCGGGTTAATTCGCGTCAATCATCTTACAGATGGTTCACCAGTTAAAAATAGCGCTATTGAAATTTATCAATCAAAATTACAAGCAAAATCTCGTCCAGAACCAGTACCTTGTGCAATAGGTAAAACTGATGAGAATGGAATTTTTAGAGTTGTTGGTGAAGGATTACAGCAATGTTATTCTGGGAATGAAAGCTCTAGTAAATCACCACAATTATTAGTAATTGCCCGTGAAAATCAAGATTGGGCATTCGCTAGAACAGAAGAATATAGCGGTGTTTATGGATATGGTATTGATGCCGGTTGGCAAAATAGTAAGCCCGAATCACGCGGGATAATTTTCTCGGATAGACAGTTATATCAACCAGGCGAAAAAGCTTGGTTAACTGGTTTTACTGACTATTTACAAAATGGGGCAATTCAGCAAGATAAAAATGCTGTTTACCAGTTAACTCTAATAAATCCTGATGGACAAAAGACCAATTTAGGTACACAAACTACAAATGAATTTGGCACATTTTCTCTGGAACTGCCAATCAAGACTACTGAGCGATTAGGCTACCATACTATCCAGGCGAAGGGGAAGAATGGACAAGAAATTTCTGGAGAATTTCGGGTAGCTGAGTTTAAGCCACCCAATTTTAAAGTTGAACTCAACTTAAATAAAGAATTTGCTTTCATTGACGAGAAAGTTGATATTAATGCTACAAGCAATTATTTGTTTGGCCCACCTGTAGAAGGTGGTGAAGCAAAATATTTTATCACTCGCCAACAGGCTAATTTTATTCCTAAAGGTTGGGAAGAATTTACTTTTGGTAGGCAATGGTTATGGCCAGAAGAAACCCCTACTATATCTAGTGATGTATTGCAAAATAATGCCCAGCTAGATGCTAATGGTAAAAGTAGTCAAACTGTAAATGTGGCTAATGATTTACCATATCCGATGACTTACCGGGTAGATGTGGAAGTTGCAGATGTTTCTAATCTATCGGTAGCGAATTCCAAAACTTTTACCGCTTTACCGAGTAATCGCCTTATCGGGTTAAAAAGCAATTTTATCGCGGATGCTGGTAAGGCTTTTCCCATTGAAGTGATTGTTACTGACCCTACAGGAAAACCGATAACAGGTCAACGGGTGCGGCTAGAATTACAACAAATAAAATACAGCAGCGTCACGCAGTTAGTGGAAGGTAGCCGAACAGCAAAAAATCAAGTTGAATATAAAACAGTAGGACAAGCAGAAATTACATCTGCTAGTAATCCGCAATCGGTAAACTTAACGGCACCGGAATCTGGTTCATATCGGATTAGAGTTAATTTTAGC
>JBGTMK010000317.1:0-5182 GCA_041743605.1 Nostoc sp. | reverse complement strand
CTGATAAATCATACCAGTTTTAGATAATTTGCTATGATTTATGTGTAAAAAATCATCCAAATAAACTCATTAAGATATTTATGTCGGCTACTGACATTGGAACACTGATTGTTAAGTCACCTGAAACTTTAGGGGGTCGTCCCCGCATTGCGGGTACTAGAGTTTCTGTTCAACGCATTACAGCTTGGTACAAACTTGGGCTGAATGCAGAAGAAATTGCTGAACGCATGGGAAATGTAAATCTTACACAAGTCTATGCTGCTCTAACTTATTATCACGCTAATCGAGAGGAAATTGAGGCGTATATTTCTGCTGAAAGAGCAGATTACAAGCGATTAGCTACAGAAATGGGGCAAGCAATATGAGTCAAATTCGATTATTTATTGATGAAGACTCAATGGATCAGCGATTTATCAAAGCATTGAGAGCGAGGGGGGTAGATGTTACAAGTGTTGGTGAGGTTGAAACGATCAGCTCTAGCGATAAGGAACAACTTACTTTAGCAACTGAACTGCAAAGAGTTTTATACACATTCAATGTTGGTGATTTTTGCCAGTTACACAGCATCCACATACAAGAGAAAAGAAGTCATGCAGGGATTATAATTTCATCGCAGGATTACTCGATTGGTGAACAAATCCGAAGAGTACTCAAGCTGATGGCAGCTAAGTCAGCCGAAGAGATGATAAATCAATTGGTATTTCTCAGTACTTATCCTGGAGAAATATAAATATAGTAGTACTATCGCTAGTGTAGAAATTATCGCAGCAATTACCAGGCGATCACGCAGTGGAAGTATTAGCATTACAGATGCGAGAATAACACGCAATCAGTTCAAATGCAATTTACAGAAAGACTATCAAATTGTTGAAATCACGCAAAACGTTAATTAGCAATACAATTAAATTTTAGTTGTGAGTAATAGGCAAAAATATTATGTAGAGGCGCAGCCAAGAGAGATAGTATCAATAAATATTGAGTGTTAATAATAAATTTAGCATTGTTGCATGAGGTGTCATTAGAGGAAGAAAAAATATGGAAATTACTTTTAAAGAATCTATTGGTCATGGAATGTTTGGAGATATTTGGGCTGGAAATGATGAGATAGGAAGAAATGTGGCTATCAAAGTTATCCGAGAGTCAGGAGAAGGTGTATCTACTATATTGCAACATGCCCAAGCTCTTGTTAGGGTCAAGCACACAAACGTCGTCGACGTTTATTCTATTGAATATCTTGTACTCCCTGATTCTGAAAAAGGAAAAAAATGTATTGTTATGGAACACATCGATGGTGTTTCGCTAAGACAGAGAATAGAAATAAAACTCACAGCTAAGGAGGCTTTTAACATTGGTGAACAGATTATTGCTGGAATTAAGTATATTCATTCTCAAGGGCTAGTTCATATGGACTTACATGAAGAGAATGTCATGGTCAAACAAGACGACACAGTTAAGATTATTGATATTCTTTATATGAATTCTATGTCGGAATTAGCTCCGAATGCTCAAAAGCAACGCTTAGATTATGATATTAGGCAACTAGACTGTATTCTTTCTTCATTAATCTATAATTCTGAATTAGGCATAGTGGGTTATGATGAATTTAGAAAAATGCTAGGTAAACCAGAAAGCATTGCAAAACTTGAACGAAGCTTTTTAGACTTATTTACTAATGTAGCGAGTGATCTAGATAGCATTACCGATTTATTTGGATTAGATCCTTTAAAGCTGCGCTCATATAAGTTTAGGTCTGAATGTGAACATGATGTAGATTCTCTTCGACAGTTACTAGGGAAAGATGTGGTCAGCATTAGTAAAACAATCAAAATATTTCCAGATACTGAAGCTGAAATAGTGACAACCCTTGAACTAGAAGCTCTTAGAGATAAAATGAGGCAGGTTGAAGATGGTCACGTAATGGTTCAAACACTTTTACATAAAGCAGATTATACAGGTGAGAGAAACTTCGATATATGGTAATTATCTTAAATCTAAAGAAACAACAAGTGCAATCGGCTCTCTCTTGTAACCTGAGTGTGTAAGTCTTGAAATCATCTTTAGCAACCCCTGACCTCAACCTCAATCGTTAACAGTGAATGCGATCGCACCCCTCCTAACTCATACATTTTCACAAAGTACAACAGATCAACCCAAGCTGATTTACTCAAAAACAACGCCGCGATAAATTTCCGCCATCGGCAATTCAATACTAACTGAATCCAAAGAAATAGATAGCTCTAAACCGCTAAAATCACTGAGTAACCAACCTTGAGCCTGTTTACTATAGCGTTCAACAAAAGGTTCATCTTGCTCGACTAATAAATATTCGCTAAAACTCGCAATTGAACGATACATCCGAAATTTACTGAGTCGGTCGTAATCTGCGGTGGAAGGAGATAGAACTTCAACAGTTAGCGTGGGATTTAATACTTCATCTAAACGTAGACGCTCCTGCGGCTTGTCGTAGACATCGCCATTTAGTTGCGGTTCGCCGTCAAAAACCATTACATCTGGGTATACTCCGCGTCTATGTTCGGGAATCCACAGCCGTAAATCGCTGTTAATTGGCTCGAATCGAGTATCGCGCAGCATAGAAGTCAAATAAGTCAGAATGTTCCGACCGATACGGCTGTGTTTGAGCGTTCCTCCGGCCATAGGTACAATTTCTCCATCTCGATATTCGCTGCGTCCTTCGGCTTTTTCTTCAATCGCACGATATTCATCCAAGCTGTAGCGGCGCGAGATGGTAGAAATCATAGGTCGTAAGCGATGTTAGACAATTAAGATTATTTTGTCACAAATTTGGTTGTGAGGTGATGCCATGCATGTCATGTATGCCAGTATACAGAAGTTTCTGTAGGGTAACTTTGAATCATCAATTTACATATAGGACTCATATCTGATTTCTGAACAAGATTTCAGATAAAACCCTGATAAAACGGGCTTTTCAGTCTCAGTATGTTTTCAGAAATCAAATCGGAGTCCTATATCTGTGTCAAAAACAGTCAAAATAGATGAGTTGGTATAAAAGCAGCCGAAACAAAGATGGTAGAAACAACAAACATCGAAATTAACACTGCAAAAGTCAAAGTACCTAACAATAACTTAGAAATCGATGCTTACTTAGCTCAACCAGCACACAAGGGAACCTTTGGTGCGGTTATAGTTTTTCCAGAAATTTTTGGAATCAACAGTAATATTCGAGATATCACCGAATTAATTGCTAAACAAGGTTATGTAGCGATCGCTCCGGCGATGTATCAACGTGTTGCTCCCGGTTTTGAGGCTGACTTTAGCGCTGAAGATATTGGCTATAGTCCAGAAGCCTATCGGTTGGGCTTGGAATACTATCAACAAGTTAAGTATCAGGAAATTTTAAGCGATATTCAAGCTGCGATCGCATACTTGAAAACTTTACCCAATGTCAAAGATGATGCCATCGGTGTGATTGGTTTCTGTTTTGGCGGTCATGTTGCTTACATGGCTGCAACTTTACCCGATATCAAAGCCACAGCTTCGTTCTACGGTGGCGGGATTACCACTGCTAGTTATGGTGAAGAGACTCCAACCATTAATCGCACCTCGGAAATTAAAGGTACTATTTATGCATTTTTTGGTACAAGAGATGCATTAGTTTCTCAGGAGGAAAACGAGCAAATTGAAGCAGAATTAAAGAAACATCACATAAATCATCGTGTATTTCGATACGACGCTGGACACGGATTTTTTGCTGGATTCTTCAAAGACCAATACCCATTTCTAACCCAGAACCCAATGTACAATCCCGAAGCTGCTCCTGATGCTTGGCAATATGTTTTAGAACTGTTTCAAAATCACTTGTAATCCGGCTTGTCGTAGATATCGCACTCTTGTCTAATGAGTGCGATACTGTCACCTTTAAGCTTTTGAGTTTTTAAGCAGGAATTGACAACCACATAAAAACGGGTTTGGATTGTCTATGCGATCGTCCGCAAGCACTTCAATGGGAAGCTTACTGTTGTAAATCAATTCGTCATAATCCATCAATGCATTCCACTTGATTTTGCCAGTGGGGAAGCCTAGCTGTGAAGCTGCATCGGCTATTAACTCTTGCCATTTCTGAATCTCTGGATCTTGCGATTTGGAATAATCGAGAATAGCAATAAATGCACCAGGCTTAGTAACTCTTAGGATCTCTGCAAGAGCGCGGACTGGATCGTTAACGACACAGAGCGTATATCCTGACGCTGCTGCATCAAAGCTATTATCAGGAAAATCCAGATTGCAGAGATCCGATACTTTGAAAGTGATGTCTGCGGATACGCGTTTTTTACGTGCTTCATCCAGCATCTTCTCAGAAAGATCAACACCGACGACACTTACACCTTCAGGATAAGCTGAAAGATTAAGACCTGTTCCTACCGCAGCATCTAGTACAGTTTGTCCTGGCTTCAGTTGCAAAGAATCAATTAGAGGTTGGCGCTCAATGTGCCAGTAACGCTTCATAATTGCGTCATAATCAACTGAACCCTGATCGTAGGTTTCAATCACTTGATTTATCTGCATAGCTTTCTTAACAAATAGGACTACTGATTTTAACTATCTGTTCAACTGTATAATATGTTGGCGCTCAAACCTCGTGTATTGTACTACTAGCTAAATAACTTGACAATTCCAAATTAGTATAAATTTAAACCACTTTATGAACTTTTAGCCGCAGAGGAATCTGAATGATAAACTCGGTTCCAACTCCCCAAGTTGAGATGCACTCCAGTTTCCCGCCGTGTTTTTCTGTGATGATTTGGTAGCTGATGGACATACCCATTCCGGTTCCTTTGCCAATGGGTTTGGTGGTGAAAAAGGGATCGAATATTCGTTGCTGAAGTTCTTTGGAAATCCCGACTCCATTATCAGCGATCGCTACTTCCAACCATGTTAAATTAACCACAGATGTGCGAATCTTGATTCGATTGGGGTTATCCTCGATCTCCTGATAGGTGCGCTTGGCATTATTTTCTTCTAATGCATCAATGGCATTCACTAAAATATTCATAAACACCTGGTTGAGTTTTCCGGCATAACATTCTACTAGAGGTACGGTGCCGTAGTCTTTAATCACCTCAATTTCAGGTTGTTCTGGTTTAGCTTTGAGACGGTGTTGCAAAATCATCAAGGTACTGTCGATGCCTTCATGAATATCGAC
>JBGTMK010000316.1:0-7889 GCA_041743605.1 Nostoc sp. | reverse complement strand
AAAGAAAAGGGTACGACTCAAGAATATTATGAGTTAGCCAGTATTTATTCAGAAAAAAAAATGTATTCCCAAGCGATCGCGCTATTTCAAAAAGCTCTCAAAGCTGCTGAAGAAGAGGAAGAAGAAGATATCGCCCCCATTTACAACGGGCTGGGCTATGTTTATTTTACCCAAGAGCAATATGACTTAGCAATTCGTCAGTATAAAGAAGCTCTCAAATCAAAACCAGACTACGTGACAGGATTAAACAATCTCGGTCACGCCTACGAAAAGAAAAAATTAACTACTCAGGCTTTACAAAGTTACGAAGAAGCACTTAAATTAGCTCCAAATAACCCTATTGCTAAACGTCGTGCTGAATCTTTACGCCGTTTGGTTTCGGCATAAATTGGATAAGGCATTGGGCATTGGGTATGGAGAAGAGAGAAGGGAGAGTGGGGAGTAAATTCTCCCTTTCCCGTATGTGAATCCTAAAATTTAGACATCAAAGTGATAACGGATAGCTCCAGTGTTTGGATCATTGTTGACCTCCGCGTACCCCATCTTCGTTGCCTCTTGAAGTAAGTCTTTGAGATGCTCTGATTCTAGCTCAGTATACATAGCTGCTTGAGCGATGGACAGTTGACCATTGTGTTCCTTTGCAGCCTTAAGCAGCTTTTGCATTGGACTACTTGTAGATAATGTTGACGGTTCTATTGCTTGTAATTGTTTAAGTTGTGGAATCTCACCAATGTTCAACGTAACTGATTGATTGACACTAGGGGTTCCATTACCATGTAGCCCACGCAGATAAATATTTCGCTTTTCAACCATACCAGGAATGAGAGCTAAATCGATCAGTTGACCAATCCCAAAAAAACCGACTGTGAAAAGATATACCAAACCACTACCAATCTGTCCGGTGTAAAATCTTTGCCCACCACAGATACCAAAGAAGCATAAACACCAAAGAATGTATGCTATACCTGAATTTGCTTGCTGCATAACAATATACTCCAATTCCCATGAATCCCTCTATAGAGTGTTCCCAGGTTTGAATGTAAAGCTAACAATTGATTAGACTGATAGGTTTTTCTCGTTCCCAGTCGGAGACTGGGAATGCATTCATTGAGTCTCTGACTCAATGCCAGATTGGAGGCAGAGCCTCTAAATCAGGCATTTCCATGCAGAGCATGGGAAAGAAAGCAACGAGAAAACAATGGAAAATCAAGCTTTTTTCTACTTGTCTGTACACCGTAGCCTAAAAGGAGAAAGGTTTTTCAGATACAGAGAAAAGTCAGCCCTGCCCCTACTCCGCACTTACTGTGCGAATAAATTTGAGCGTAGCTTGAGCGTAGCTAATTTTATGGGAATACTATTTATTGTTGGTGTTTGCTGGTAGGGAATAGTTGACGTATGAATTTGCTGCGACTGAGAATGCATCACTTAATCGAGCAGTTAGCCGATGACGATTTGCAAGACATTTGGGATGTTCTCGAAGCTTTACATTGTGACTTTTATATGCTTAAAGCGATACAACAAGTTAAGCGATCGCAGCAACCGTGGGATATCTTAACCCATGAAGAAGCAGTAAGACTGTTGATGTTTTTCTGATTCAGCAGCACTCTTTTGGTGTCCCTCAAGTTTTGGTTAAGGTAACGCCTAGTGAGTCTGGAAATGCGCTATGCAAGGTCTTTTTTACTAGACCTGAAGAATTTAGAACCTGCCGCCTACGAGCGGGTACATGATTTTGTGTTTATTGAGTTAGCCCAAAAGTGGCAACTGACTGATTTAAAAGAACTGCGACAGCTTGATGGTGAAGGCATTTTTCACCGCTTCACCCTCGATAATTACCTGATTGGTATAGAAATTAGGGGTGAAATTGTGAAATTTCTGCGTGTCATCCCTATGCCAGATGTTTAAAGTGAAGAGTCAAGCGAACACTTAAAACTGTAAACTGTATAAGGCTAGGCAGGGATCGCTATAACCTTACATTAAACTGGTTTTTGAGAAAACACTTTATTTGAGATTTCCCTATGGATGCTAGGGCACTTTGGCAACGATACCAAAACTGGTTATATTTCCACGAGGGATTGGGGCTGTACTTAGACATCAGTCGAATGCGGTTCGATGATGCCTTTGTGGATTCGTTGCGGCCGAAGTTTGACAAGGCGTTTGCGGATATGGCTCAACTGGAGAAGGGTGCGATCGCAAATCCCGATGAGAACCGCATGGTTGGACACTACTGGCTGCGAAATCCTGATTTAGCGCCAGCTCCAGAACTTACACAAGAAATAGTCCAAACCCTAGAACTAATCGAAGCCTTTGCGGAAAAAGTTCAAACAGGTGCTATTCATCCTCCCAGAGCAAGCCGCTTCACGGATATTATCTCCATTGGCATTGGTGGTTCCGCTCTCGGCCCCCAATTCGTCGCGGAAGCTCTCGCTCCTGATTTCCCGCCCCTGAAACTTCACTTTATCGATAACAACGATCCAGCAGGTATCGATCGCGTTATCAATCATCTCCGAAATAGCCTCGCCAGCACTTTGGTATTGGTGATCTCCAAATCTGGGGGAACACCGGAACCTCGCAACGGCATGATTGAAGTTAAAAAAGCTTATGCTGGACACAATTTGGATTTTGCTCAATATGCGGTAGCAATTACCAGCGTTGACAGCAACCTCGATAAATTGGCTAAAGACGAAGGTTGGCTGGCCAGATTTCCCATGTATGACTGGGTGGGAGGACGCACATCAGAAATGTCTGCTGTGGGGCTAGTACCAGCCGCATTGCAAGGGATTGATGTTCGCGCCATGCTAGATGGTGCAAAAGAAATGGATGACGCTACTCGCGTCCCAGATGTGAAAAATAACCCAGCAGCCTTGCTTGCTTTGTCTTGGTACTTTGCAGGTAATGGAAAGGGCGAAAAAGATATGGTTGTCCTACCTTACAAGGACAGCTTATTTTTATTCAGTCGCTATTTGCAACAGCTAGTGATGGAATCCTTGGGCAAGGAAAAAGACTTAGACGGTAACGTTGTCCATCAAGGTATCGCCGTTTATGGCAACAAAGGCTCAACGGATCAACACGCTTACGTCCAGCAGTTGCGTGAGGGTGTAGCGAATTTCTTTGCTACCTTCATCGAAGTGTTGGAAGATCGTCAGGGGCCATCCACTGAAGTAGATCCGGGAGTGACATCAGGCGATTATCTTTCCGGTTTTCTCCAAGGAACCCGACAAGCGCTTTATGAAAATCACCGCGATTCCATTACAGTCACTATTCCCCAAGTTAACCCCCGAATTGTAGGGGCATTAATTGCTTTGTATGAACGCGCTGTTGGTTTATACGCAAGCTTAGTTAACGTCAACGCTTACCATCAGCCAGGGGTAGAAGCTGGTAAAAAAGCTGCCGCTTCCATTCTCGATTTGCAAACACGAGTGGTAGCAGCCTTACAAAAAGAAAAAAATCCCATTTCTCTTGAGGAACTTGCCGAAAAGGCAGGCGCATCAGAGCAGGTTGAGGAAATTTACAAGATTTTGCGTCATATCCATGCCAATCAGCGAGGTGTGGTTTTGCAAGGTGATCTTCAGAAACCCGGCACTTTAAACGTTTCTGCTAGCTGATAGCTCTAGTCTAAATATCACATTTTCTCCATAATTGTTGTATCAGCAACAATTTTTTATTGTGAAGCATCCTAGATAGAAGTTTTCTCTTCCGTCTAGGATGCTTCACTGTTTACCAAGTAACATGATGTGAATTAACGAAAATACGTTGTTTCAGAGTTTTCTTAATTATCCTGCGATGCCTACGGCGGTAAACTACGCAAATAGACCATGCTGTAGGGGTACAGCATTGCTCATTGGTGTGAACTTAAGCTAAAAGTAGCTTCACTGTTAGGTTCCTCGCCCGCCTCGAACTAAAGTTCTAGGCTAATAGCTAAAGTCTACTGAAGTAGACTAAGGATTTTTCTTCTTATTTAGTCATCTAAAGATGACTTGAGCTATTAGCAAGGAACTTCAGTTCCTTGCGGGAAATGGCTTTCACGTTAAGTTGACACCAATGAGCATTGTTACGAAAGATGTGGTTTTTCAACTGACGTATATTTAGTATTTTTTGTCAATGCGATCGCTCTTTATTGCTTCCTATAAAATAAAGTTAAGGCAGCATCAATAAGTAGGATTAATACTATGACTGAATCAACTGCAAAACAACCTGCACGTCGGGGTAGAATTTTTCCAGAACGGACTTTATCACCAGAAGAACTTGCTAGACGCAAAGCTGAAGATGAAGTATTTTATCGGCGTTGTCGGGTAATTTTTGAGCGTGTGCGTCCAGATTTGATTCAGGAACACTATGGCTGGTATATTGCAGTAGAGCCAGATAGTGGTGATTACTTAATTGATGTGGATAAAATGCAAGCTCATAAAAAATCCCTTGAAAAATACTCAAATAGTAGACATTGTGTATTCTGTTTAAATGAAACAGGCACAACTGGCACAATATGATTCAAGGGGACTTTGGAGATAATGGGCAACTATTTTTTGAAATTGAGTTAATTACATCTGATGGATTAGATTTGCCTGTAGATGCTATGTTGGATACTGGTTTTACAGGCTTTCTTGCTATTAACAAACAAGATTTAGAGGGTCTAGACTGGTTTTATATCGGTGAGGAATCTCTACGAACTGCTAAAGGAGAATCAACATTTGATATTTATCTAGGCAAGGTGATATTAAACGAACAAGAGTATGAAATTAATGTTTATGTGGGCAATGAAATTACGGAAGTATTGTTAGGTTCAGAGTGGCTAAAAATTCTGCCGTTGGTAGTAAATTATCAGGCTGGTATATTAACTTTAGGATAACTGCGATCGCAGTTATTTTTGAACGAACCGCAGAGGCGCAGAGGGAAGACAAGAGATATATTTACATATCTTTAGTTAATAGGTAAATCGCGGAGAAAGTAAAAGCGATCGCTCTTGCAATCACTACCTTTAATTCGCCCTAAATAGCCTGTTAAGGGTGAAGAAAGTTCTATCAGTAAATCGTGAACTACTTCATCATTTAGCCGAGGATTATGAGTAGCATTATAATGAACACGAATTTCTGTAACTGTGAAACTCTGATGTGTAGCTTTTGAACTTTCGTTGTCTTGTTCAGAGAGTTCTTTGACTGCTGTGATCATCTGCGATCGCAGACTAATTTCTGTATAAACTTGGTCAATATATTTTTCTACTTCCTCATCAGATTGACCTGCTTTTAAATATTCTTTTAGCTTAAATAAGTCAACTGAGTTGCGATGATTGCTTTGCAACTTGACTAACTTCTGAAGCGTTTCTGGTTTAATGATAGCCATACCTTGTATTTTTGCGGCGTCTTGTAGTTGGGGTGTTGGTTCACCAGGGCCAATAATTAATTTAGCAGCCTGATTAAAAAGGTCTGGTCGGCGTAGCATTCCCAAATTCAATAGTTGCACTGCGGTATCATTGGGAATCTTTCTACCTGCTTTGCATTCACCAAATAATGGGTATGGTTCGGAACAAAATAAATCTAAACCACCCGCACCGCCTTTATGAGCATAATCAATCGTAAATCCCAGAAGTTCCAAGCTATCACGCACTACATTTTCAAAATCTGTACCAGCTTGATAGTTAGTTTTTTTCTCCTCTAGCTCAATACTGCGATCGCCCAATGATGCGATATCATTTATCCAAGCTAAATCTGGATCGGTTTGCTTAATGAGTTTGTCACTACTCCAACCCAAAAATGCTTTGATATCGTCGTCTAATTGTTTCGCTGCTGGTTGCCTAATGGTAAGGAATGCGATCGCACTCTGCAATTCTTCCAATTCAGGATGTAGCGGGGGTTCTAGCTTTTCTAATTGGCGTTTGCGTTGGGCGAAGGTGCGATCGTTTATTACTGGGTTGGCTTCAGAAACCGTTAGAGAATTAGGTAAACTAACAAATTTTCCTAGCTTTTCCTGAATATTGGCATTAACTGATATTTCTTGTAACTGAGGTAACTGATAGACACGCAAGTAAGCCAAGAAAAGATACTGTTGTTTTTGTAGTGTCTCCTTTAATACTTTTGGTGTCCATATTGTTAATTTAGACAAAATCTCTAATGGCTTAGTCTCATCTAAAATTTGGCAAAGTTCACATTTAGCCCAAGCTTTAATTGAAGCTGAAGAGTCAGCAGGATAAAGTGCAAATCTCTGCCCAGGACGAATAAACATCTTGGGTAAAGCTGCAATTGTTCGCCCCTGTATTAAGGCTTCAATATCAGGAGCGGATAGACACAGCGCTGTTGGCATTGAAAACTGCTGATTCATTTCTAGTTAGCTACAGATTTAGGTCAATGTTATCAGTAGTAGCAATGGGCTTAGGAATTGAAATAGGAAATTCATTATCAACCCAATTATCATAAGAAGGAGGGCTGATGATTTCTCGAATAAGAGGATTATTCATTGCTATTTTTCGCTGCTTAATAAAATCTAAAACCTGTTCTTGAAAATCTAAAATCTCTTTCTCCTCTTTAATCCCATAATTTTCGCTGCCCCAGTAAACCCATAAAATAGCTAAAAGAGGTTGAATATCTTCGCTTTGTAGAGCTACCCACTTTCCGCCTTTTCTTTTTTCTAATAGTATTCGCAAGCGATCTCTGGCAACTGTTGCTGCTTGACGAATGAGGTTTGTACGAACTAAGCAACCACGAGTTAAGTTAAATGTTTCGTAGTCAATTAGTCTTTTCAATGCAGCACCTACATTTGCACCATCTTGCTGAACTACATCTACTCCAATCCTTAATTTGTTCCTTTTACCAATTATTTTGCCAATTATTTTGAAATCCATGAACCCATTATTTACTGCGCTAGGCTCTACTTCTTCAAGTGATTCAATTATTACTCCTTCTACAGTTTCTCCAATTAAACTATAGAAGGAAAGCCAAAGGGCATTAGAAATTGATATTTCATCTTCTAACAGTTCATCAATAGCTTCCTTCACATCTACTAGCTCTTGATGGAAGTATGTTTCAACAAGAGAGATATTAACTTGTTGTCCTGTATTTTTGTTATTGTTATCAGCAAACTTATTATCATAATCTATTTTATTTTTCTCAATAATCTCTTCCTCATTTTGAATGTCACTATTATTAATGTACTCAATTGGCAGAAAATTCTCTGCACACCATTTTAAGATTGACCTAACAGTAGGTTTCTCTTTACCTCGTTGCCTAAGCTTATTTTCATCAAATGGGTAAAGAACATAAGGCGGAGTCTGTTGATGTTCTTGATAAAAATCTTGTAGCCACCGTTTAACAAGAGAAATAATATCATCAGAATTTAGATATTTTAATTCAATTGGTTGTCTATCAGCTTGTTCACTTACTAATCTATCAATAGCTGCCTCAGCTTGAGGCAAAAATCTGATTTGCTGATTCCAAGTTTCAGGATACATAGCCAGCAGGAAAACACCTCTTTTGAGATTGTTATATAGATCCTTGACTAAGCTTGCAATAACTTGTGCTGTTGTCAAACCATTTTCTGCAACGTCTGCATTATCTAATTCATCAAAGCAAAGTATTGGAATTCTATAATCGCTAATAATATCTAGAATTTGGCGAATATTTCGTAAAGATTCAGTCTCTCTATCCTCTTTTTTGGGATTTGGTAAACCCATTTCTTCAGCTTGTTCCTGTGTTAGTTCTAAACCAGATAGCCAGCAATTTGCATAATTAACATGAACTGGAGAAAGCGTCCACAAAATTGCTTTAACTATGTAAGGGTTACTAATTTCAGGTTTGATTGGCAGAATTATTTTTGTAAATTGTTCAACGAAGTTAGTTGAATATTTATTTAGCCAAGTCGGATATTGACTAATATATTGTTGTGGTGTATAATTCCATTCCTTG
>JBGTMK010000315.1:0-7524 GCA_041743605.1 Nostoc sp. | reverse complement strand
AGAGTTCTTCGGTTTCTTGAGAATCGTCTTCTGTATTTTGATTAAAGACAGTTTTTGCTTTGTTTAATTCAGCATTTACGGCTTGATGAATTTCTGATAACCTCTGTTGACAAGCAGAAGCATACTGTTTATCAAGAGCAGTCAGATTATTCGTCAAATAATCCAAAACTTTATCTAAAAGTTGAGTTGTTTCTGTACTATTGGCACAGTTAACAATCAAACACTTTTCTACTTTGATATGTTTTTCTTCTACTGTATCTAATAAATCTTGGCAATTTTTCAAATTATCGCCATTATTTGATTCGGCATTAGTTCTATTAAGTACTATAAATGACCATAAGTTAACTGTCAAATCTGCTAAGGCTGAACGAGCCGTATCATATAATTTGACATCTACATCTGCCCAATAATCTCCAGCAGATTTAGGCATTCTGACAAATAAAACAAAATCAATATCTTTTCCTAATGCTTGAATTAATCTTTCTTCATCTCCAAGCCCTGTATCTCCTAAACCTGGCATATCCACTAAAGCAATTTTACCGATATCAACATTCGGGAATTTGCAGGTAATTTTTACTTCTTTAACGGCTAAATAGTTAAAAAAATCTCGTTTACCATCAAGAGTATCTTGAGAAACATATTCTCGAATGGCATCTTTGGGAATAATTCGAGGGGAAGTTTCTTTGAAGAGATGACTATATTGATTGAGGTGAGTATGATATCGCTTTAAATGTTCATACATCGCCCCTGGTGCTGCATAACCAGGGATATCTTGAGGTAATGGTGGTAAGGATTTATTGGCAAATTCTTCTAAGGTGATAGGTCTTTCGCCTAAATAAAGTCTCTGATAGTAAGGAGCAATCACATCATCTAGAAACGATCGCTCCGTATGAAACCACACCTCTCCAGAAGTATCTACATTGGGGTTATGGTGAATTGTACTCCGAACCCCTGTGCAATGTTGGCGATCGCCATCAGGAATTTCTGCTGCACCTAATCCGGTTAAACTTTGTAGAAGTCGGCTTTTTCCCTGTCTAGCACGTCCCACGACACCTATATTGAGGGTATCACGAGAAAAACGGTTTTTCAGCTTAGTTAAAGCTTCTAATTCAGAGGCGATAGTCAACTGAATGTGAGAAAAACTAATTTCTTGAAGTCTACCGATAACATTCCCATCGTCAACTTGTTTTAAAATCTGATTGCGGTACTCTTCCACTTGATCTAGGGCTGTGGAAAGAGTTTTCAAGTTCCCCTCTCCCAGTTGAATCTTTTGAACAAGGGGTTTACGCTTCTCAAGAATGCTAGTAATGAGTGTGGTTCTGTCCATTGGATAGCTTGATCAAGGTATTTACACGTAAGTATACTACGAGATGTATTCTAAAAACCAGGGAAAATTCTGAGATTGGCTGTGCCGTAAATTGATGTAGGAATTCAGGCTTCTGAGGGGAATAGAGTTGTTAGAGGCGATACAAACCTGAACAATGAAAGAAGAACTAATAACCACAGCTATATATGAACTTCCGTGAAGAGTTTAAACTACTGCTACGTGCCCGTTACCCGTTGATTTATATTCCTACTTATGAGGAGGAGCGGGTAGAAGCAGCGATCCGCGAAGAAGCAACCAACCAGGGTAATCGCCCAGTGTATACTTGGGATTTTGTCGATGGCTACCAAGGAAACCCCAATGATGTTGGGTTTGGGCGACGTAACCCGTTGCAAGCTTTAGAATTCATCGAAAAATTACCAGCTTCCGCACCTGCGGTATTAATTCTCCGAGATTATCATCGCTTTTTAGATGATGTAGCGATCGCTCGCAAACTCCGCAATCTGTCTAGACTCCTGAAGTCGCAACCAAAAAATATTGTATTACTATCACCACGCATCGCCATCCCTGACGATTTAACCGAAGTTCTGACAGTCGTCGAGTTTCCCTTACCCGCCGCCCCAGAAATTAAAACTGAGGTAGAACGCTTACTACAAAGTACTGGTAACTCCCTTTCTGGCCAAGTTTTAGATGACTTGGTGCGTTCTTGTCAAGGGCTTTCGATGGAAAGGATTCGTCGGGTTTTGGCAAAAGCGATCGCTACCCACGGTGAATTGCAACCAGAAGATGTGGATCTGGTTTTGGAAGAAAAGCGCCAAACTATCCGCCAAACCCAAATCCTGGACTTCTACCCCGCCACTGAGCAAATATCTGATATTGGCGGACTGGATAACTTAAAAGACTGGTTGATTCGTCGGGGAGGCTCATTTACTGATAAGGCGCGACAGTACGGATTACCGCACCCCCGTGGTTTAATGTTGGTGGGTATTCAGGGAACTGGTAAATCGTTAACGGCAAAAGCGATCGCTCATCACTGGCATTTACCCTTGTTACGTTTGGATGTGGGAAGGTTATTTGGTGGTTTGGTGGGTGAGTCAGAATCTCGGACTCGCCAAATGATCCAAGTAGCTGAAGCCCTCGCACCCTGTATTTTGTGGATTGATGAAATAGATAAAGCCTTTGCTGGAGTTGGTAGCAAAGGTGATGCCGGAACAGCCAGCCGGGTGTTTGGCACTTTTATTAACTGGCTAGCCGAAAAAAGCTCACCTGTGTTTGTCGTCGCCACCGCCAACGACATCCAAGCCTTACCGCCAGAAATGCTCCGTAAGGGGCGATTTGATGAAATTTTCTTTGTGGGATTGCCCACTCAAGAAGAAAGAAAAGCAATTTATGACGTTCATTTATCCCGACTGCGCCCCCATAACTTGAAAAGTTATGACATCGAAAGATTAGCTTATGAAACGCCTGATTTTTCTGGGGCAGAGATTGAGCAAACTTTAATTGAAGCGATGCATATTGGATTTAGCCAAAACCGCGACTTTGCTACGGATGATATTTTAGAAGCAGCGAGTCAGATCATACCCTTGGCGCGAACTGCCGTAGAGCAAATTCAGCAACTCCAAGAGTGGGCTGCTGCTGGGAGAGCGCGTTTAGCATCGAAACACAATCCTTTAAGCGAACGCCTCCGACGGACTACATGAAGACATTCAGAAGTAGCTAAAATAATGAGTTAGTCAAAAGTCCATAGTCAATAGTTAATGATGAATTATTATGGACTATTGATTCTTATACGGATAGGTTACATTGCTTCTCTACCCGTAAATCTTGAGAGCCAGATCAACGTCACTCCCCTTAATGGGTAAAATACGCACGTGACTGGCTCACCTTGACTAAATAATTACTAATTCGTAATTAAGAAGGTACAAGCCCCTTATCAGTGCAACTACGAATTACGAATTATGTTGACCCTTGACTCTTAATAATCAGGTTTTAACTATGTTGTCTGGCTTAACAAAGTTTATACTTGGGTTTTTCTTAGCGATCGCTGTCTTAATAGGTGGCGGTGCTGCAATTGCCCTCTATTTCATGAATCGCACCGGCATACCCCCTGCCAAACCGGTTTATTCAAACGATAGTCCCTCAGTGAAAGCCCAAGCTCCCAAAGCAACTCAGGCTCAATTGTCTCCAAGCTCAACTTCTACTCCCACAGAATCGCCTAAAGCTACCCCAACAGCAAAACCATTGCCATCAGGAGCTTACCGAGGGCGTGTTACTTGGGCTGATGGCTTGAGTTTGCGATCGCAACCAAATCAAGAAGCTGAACGGATTGGTGGGGTTACTTTTAATCAAAAAATTATTGTCTTGGAAGAAAGCGGGGATAAAGGCTGGCAAAAGATTCGTTTAGAAGGTAGCGAACAAGAAGGTTGGGTGAAAGCAGGTAATACTGAAAAAGTTGATGAATAATATGCATGGGGAATGGGGAATGGGGAATGGGCAAAACAGTTCCGAGCCAAGAAGCGAGATTTCTAACTCAGCAATACTACTCCCCACTCCCCAGGACAATTACTTGTAAAGAATCATACGAAAAGCAATTATTACACAGAGAAAGTAGTATACTTTTTTATAGTCATCAATTTAAAAAAAGCAAGTGAAAACAGGGGTAAATAGCTATTTAATCAAGCTTGCCTCAGTCTACGAGGCATCCGAAAGCATCAAGGTTGTTCCTATCGTAGTTAATTTCAAATTTTTAAATTGGAAAAAGTTATCTACTGGTGCTGCAATACGTCTTTTGTCTGTGGCACTGATTACGGGGCTTCTGAGTATCGCTGGGCAAGCTTTAGCACTTCAGAAAATCGGAAGTAATGGCGCTGAAGTTACCAGTAACCAGAGATGTTTAAAAAAATTAGGCTACTTTGACGGCCCGGTAACAGGTAAGTTTGCTAGCCTGACTCAAAATGCTGTCATTAAATTCCAACAAGCCAATAGGCTACCTGCTGATGGAGTTGTGGGTATTAATACTCAACAAGCCTTGCAACGAGCTTGTCAGAGTAGAGCTTCTAGTAGGACTACTAGTGGTGCAGTTGGTCAATACCCTACTCTCTCTCAAGGCAATACTGGTGCAGCAGTTACAAGGTTGCAACAGCGTTTACGGCAGTTAGGCTATTTTAATGCTAATCCCACTGGGAATTTTGGACAAATTACTAAAGATGCTGTAATTGCATTCCAGCGAAGTTATCGCATATCTGCTAATGGGATTGTGAATCGACAAACTTGGAATGCATTACTGGGTTCCTCTCCAAGTACAGCTAGATCAAGTCTCTCGACTCAGCAGGTGAGAGAACTCCAAGTACGTTTGCAGCAGCTAGGTTTTTTTAATACTAATCCCACTGGGAATATTGGCCCAATGACTAGGGAAGCTGTCATCCAATTTCAGCGAAATTATCGCTTACCTGTTGATGGCATCGCCAATGCCCAAGTTTTGGAGGCAGTACGTAGAGCCTCGACTAGTGGATATCCTACTCAACAACCAGCCAGAAGTTATTTGACTGTAGGCGATCAGGGAGAGAATGTCAGATTAGTTCAAGAGCGTTTGTGGCAGTTGGGTTTCTCTAATACTAATCCTGATGGCTTTTTCAACGATTACACCAGAGAATCGGTGATTGCATTCCAACAATCTTCTCGAATTAATTCGACTGGAAATGTAGATTGGCAAACTTGGCAAGCATTAGGGTTGAATAGTTCGACTGGGGGCGATTATGCTGAGACTAATAGTTATTTACCTCCTACGAATAACTATGTAGCACCTCAAACTCGCTATTTACCTCCTACTAATAACGTAGTGCCTGTTACCAATGGCAACACATTAGTTGCTAACAATCCTTACAGAGTAATAATTCCAATTTCCAATAATGATACTCTGATCAGAGTGCAACAATATATACCCAATGCTGTCGCGGAGCCATCCAATTTAGGAGATTATGTGAATGCTGGAGCATTTAGCGATCGCGCCCAAGCAGAAACACTAACGAAACAGCTCCGCTCATTAGGTTTGGATGCACGGGTTAAATTCAATTAACTAATTCGTAATTCGTAATTCGTAATTCGTAATTAAATTGACAAACTCAACTGCGAACCTTCTTGAGTTTTATTAACCTCAATCCTAGCTTGGAAAGCTTCTTTGAGGTGAGGCATGTGGGTTACAGTAAGGATACAGGCAAAATCGGAGGCGATCGCATTAATCGCTGCAATCAAGCGATCGCATCCTTCGGCATCCTGTGTACCAAAACCCTCATCCACAATCAACAATTGCAACGCCGCCCCCGCCCGTTGCGCTAATAATTTCGCCAAAGCCAAACGGATGGCAAAGTTAATTCTAAAGGCTTCTCCACCAGAGTAAGTTTCATAAGATCGCGTTCCTCTAGAATCGGCGATTAAAATATCTAGGGTGTCTATCAGCTTGGCATTTTTCTTTGTTGATTTAGCACTGCGTCCAGCCTTTTGAGTAATAAATTGTACATGAAACTGATTCCCACTCAGCCGCGAAAGTAGTTGATTTGTCTCGGCTTCCAGTTGGGGTAAGACATTCTCAATCATCAGTGCTTGGATGCCATTTTTACCAAAAGCTTGCGCTAATTCCTGATAAACCCGATATTCCTGTTTGCAAGATTGTAATTGCTGCTGCTGTTCTTCATATTGAATTTGCAGCGTTTCTAGTTGATGCGCCAGCTGTTCTAAACGCCCTAACTTGGCTATTTGCTCATCAAGTTGCCGTCTACGGATTGCTAACTGCTGCTCTAAAGCTTGAATTTGTGCAGATGGGTTAGCTGTTGCTTGTAGTTGCTGAATGATGCTTTCGATTTGTCCACCAAGTTTTTGCCGCTCTGTCAATCTGGCGCTTCTGGAGTCCTCTAACTCTTGCAATCTCGTCTGGAGTTGCGGATACTGTTGCTGGGCTGATAGCAGTTGTTGATACCGCAAATGCCAAGATTGAGCTTTCTTTACAGCTATACGTAGATTGTTGTGCTGCTCAGAACTATAGCCAATTTCGGTAATGTGACGCTCAAGAGCCGCAATTTGTCTAGCACATTCAGAATCAGTCTGATCCTGCTGGATTCTGGTTTGTAATTGGGCAATTTGAGACTGGAGTTCTGGTTTTCGGGCTAATAGTTGCGCTTGTCGCTTAGTTGCATCTTTAATCTGCCCTTGTTTAATTTCTGCCCATCGCCACCGCTCAACTTCGCTCCGGGCGAGAGCGTGGTCTTGTTCATTATAATTAGCTTGTTGCAGATATTGGTCTAGTTGCCGGAGTTCGGCTTGTTTATCAGGAGCGTAATCACCAGCTTGGAGCGATCGCTCTAAATGTTGTTTTTCAGCAGCAATTTGTTGTAACTGTTGTTGGACATCAGTTGTAGCTTCTAACTGGGCTGCCAACTGTCCCCGTTGTTCACGTAAACCATCATAGCCCGCCAATTGTTGGGAGATTTCCCGATATTCCTGCCTAAGTACTTGAATTTCTCGGTCAGACACAGCCATTTGTTCTCGCACTACCCAAAACTGCCCTTGAGTATCCTCCAACTCAGCCTGGGTTTTTTCCACTACCCGACTCCAGTGATGTTCGTCTAAAGGGCGTTCACATAATGGACAAAGTGCTTCAGGATTTTGGAGCATTTGCAATTTCTGCTCTAATTCTCCCAGTAGTTTTTCATAATCCCGTTGATGAGCTTGCAGACGTTCGATAAAGTGCCGCCTTTCTTGCCCTTTTTCTTGGACTCGTTGCAGATAAACCCGCTTTTTATCCAGTTCCTCAATTTGGATTGCCACATCCATCACCGCTTGTTGCAGTTGCGGTTGGCGGCGGTGCTGGCGTTGCAATTGGTTCTCAGTACTTTGGAGTTGTTCGAGTCGCGCTACTAAACCTGCATGAGTGCGATCGAGTTGGCTTTGTAAAGTTGCTCGTTGTTGCAACAAGGGACTAACTTGCATTTGCAGTTGATCTAGACGAGCAACATGGTGACGGGCTGCGTTTAACTGTGACAAAGCAGCTTCCACTTCACCTGATTTAGTCAGAGTTTGCTGAATGTCTCGCTCTTGTTGCTGCAAAGCTTCAATTTGGGCTTGGGCTTGTTGCAGTTGCCGTTCGATTTCGTGAATTTGTTTGGTAAGCTGTTGTTGTTTTTGTTGGCGAGTCTGCCCAGCGCGGG
>JBGTMK010000314.1:0-13532 GCA_041743605.1 Nostoc sp. | reverse complement strand
TGATAATCTCCTAAGTAAACGCGGAATTCACCATCACGAATTTCTACGATTTTGTTTGCTACTTCCGAAATAAAGTAACGATCGTGGGAAACTACAATTGCCGTACCATCATAATTTTTAAGAGCTTCTTCCAGCATTTCTTTAGCTGGAATATCTAGGTGATTTGTCGGCTCATCTAAAATTAGTAAGTTCGCGGGACGTAAGAGCATTTTTGCCAATGCCAGACGAGCTTTTTCTCCTCCACTTAATGCCCCAACTGCCTTAAATACAGTATCACCAGTGAATAAGAAGCGTCCCAAAAGTGTGCGGACTTCTTGATTATCCCAGTCTGGAACTTCATCATGGATTGTTTCCATGACAGTTTTTTTCAAGTCTAAGGCTTCAGCTTGATTTTGCTCAAAGTAACCGGGAATAACGTTATGATCACCTAATTGAACAATACCTTCTGTGGGTGGTTCCATACCCATAATTACGCGCAGAAGGGTCGATTTTCCAGCACCATTGGGGCCAAGAAAAGCAATGCGATCGCCCCGTTCAATTAATAGATTTGCTGCCAAAAACAAGATTTTATCACCATAAAGATGAGTTAAATCTTTAATTTCTACTACCTCACGTCCACTGCGGGGTGCAGGTGGAAAACGGAAGTGTAAAGTTCTTACCCCTGCAATGGGTGCTTCAATGCGCTCGATTTTGTCGAGTTGCTTTTCCCGGCTTTTTGCCTGGGTACTGCGGGTAGCACTGGCGCGAAATCTATCAACAAAGGTTTGCTGTTTCTCTAATTCTTTCTGTTGGCGTTCGTAAGCACTAAGTTGTGCTAATTGACTTTCGGCTTTTTGTTCTAAATATGCTGAGTAGTTACCAAGATAGGTACTGGAAACACCACGTTCAGTTTCCACAATTTGGGTGCAGAGGCGATCAAGGAACTCCCGGTCATGGGAGACTATTACCATCGGCGTAATCAGCCCTCTGAGGTAATTTTCTAACCACTCAATGGTTTCTAAATCTAGGTGGTTAGTCGGTTCATCCAGCAGCAACAAGTCGGGTTTTTGCAGCAGGATTTTACCTAAACTCATCCGCATTTGCCAACCACCACTAAAAGCGCTGACGAGGCGATCGCCATCTTCTAATCCAAACCCCATCTCTGGTAAGATTTTCCCGATGCGTGCATCTAAGTTGTAGCCATCTAAAGCTTCAAATTTACGCTGCAAGCGATCCAACTTGTCGATCAGTCGATCCAGTTCCTCTGGGCTAGCCGTTTCCATCTCTTGTGGTATGTGCGCCAGAGATAACTGTACTTCGTTGGCTTCTTTAAAGACAGTCCAAAATTCTTCTCTAACGGTGCGGGTGGGGTCTACTTCAAACTCTTGGTTGAGGTAGGCTATATGTAAGCTGTTAGGACGGATAATTTCGCCGGCGGTGGGTTCCATTTCCCCAGAGATGATTTTGAGTTGGGTAGATTTTCCAGCACCGTTGACACCGACTAAGCCAATGCGATCGCCTGGTTTAACTTCCCAGTTGATATCTTTGAGAACTTCGCCTGTAGGATAAATTTTACTTATATGTTCTAGTCGCAGCATTAAGTTTCTCTCAGGTAGGGAGTGGGTGGTTAGGGACGAAGTACTAATATCGCTTTTAATATTAACAAAAATTAACTATAAATTCGTCGTGGGAAATTCTGGGGAGCCGCAAACAAATTGAGCTTGAATCACGCATAAAACTTACTGAAATCCCTGACTTGACTGCTGGGCTATTCTGACTGCTTCGATACTCAATCAAATTTAAGTCCTCTGCTACTTGTTGTACAGTCAACTTTGCTGGTGCTGCTTTTAGTTTACATCTTCTTGTGGGTGCTGCTTATCAGGAAAAGGTTGATATCCCGCCTCTGGCGATCGCCCCCTTAGAGACTGATTTTCGTATATTTAAAAAGTAATAGGAGTTTTCAGTCTGCAAATATGCGCCCCAAGAAAGTTACTATTTCAGACCAAGCAGAGGTGGTAGCACTAGAATCATAACGATAACCGTCATCGCGCATGAAAGTATGTTCTGCTTCATATAAGAAGACTTTGTAAGATACCTTAGCATTCTCAATTGCTCTAATTATGGTTTGGCGATCGCTTTCTGGTATATGAGGGTCAAGAGTACCGAACACCATGAGCATCTCGCCTTGGATTTCACTTACCCGCTGGATTGTATCGGCTACCTCCTTACCCAGTTTGCCACTGGGAATACCAGTAGGGTAACAGCAGACAGAAGCCCGAATTTCGCTTTTAAATGCTGCGCGGAAAGCTAAATGTCCACCAATACAAAAGCCTAAAGTGCCTATTTGATTTGGAGAAACCGCACTCTCTGTTTTCAGAAATTCAATCACAGCAAGGCAATCAGCATCATAATCAGCTACCGAGGTTCGACGAGCATCGTCATTACCCCGCATCCTTCCCAGATCGTCTGGCTCAATTATTGAACCAACTGGCTCAATTCGGTGAAAAATTTCTGGGGCTGCTACTACATAGCCGTATCCTGCTAAGTAGTTGGCTAGACGAATCATTGGATCACCTAACTGATAAATATCACTGTAGAAGACAATACCAGGGTATTTTCCTGCTGCTTTGGGAGCCGCTACATAAACACGCATTAAGCTACCATCTACTCTTAATTCAACATTGCGCTTAGTGATTTGCACTTTTTTGTCTCCGTGTTACGCTTGCTGTCATTAGCTTCTACACTGTAGCGCCGCAGCATCCGGTTACTTTCAACCTATAATTTGGCTTTATTTTCCCATCATTGCGATCGCCTTAATACACCCGATGCCTTAAGCTAGTTAAAACTCATACCAATTAGTAAAGGGATAGATGACATTCGCTTGTAGCGAAGCACCCATCCCCGAATAGCTGCCCAGATGATCAACCTGGAATCCTATAGTCCGGTATCTAATCATCCCAGTATCGTCCGAGATATGCCGATTGTCACTGGGATACATACGGATTTAATTTTATACCGAAAAATTTATTGGAAGCGACGGTTAACTCCATCCCGCAAGTGGCGTGGAGTTTTTTATCTACGTTGACTCACAGAATAAGTCATTTGCACAGTGCTTAATTCCTAGAATTTTTGAACACTTTCCTATTACACAACCCTCCCCGTGTCCTTTTTTCCCCCCCCGCATCGCTAATAGCGCCGTCCCATAGGCTGCTTCTGTATAAACTGACGCTACTACAGGAACCTGCAAATTACGCGCCCTAATTGCAGTCCAGATATCATTAGCCGCACCACCGCCAGCAGTATAAACACGGCTCACCTTGTCTGCACCCATTTGCTGTAATAATTCATACCCTTGCGCTTCTATGCGGGTAATACTTTCTAACAACCCATGCAGAAATTCCACTGGATGATCTGGGCGTGGTTCCAATCGTGGGGGTAAATTGGGATCATTAATGGGAAAGCGATCGCCAGCTTTCAATAATGGATAATAATCTAACTCACTGGCTTTTGATGGATCAATCTCACGGCTAAGGCTTGCTAACTCAACGCTTGTGAAAAATTGCTTAAGTACTGCACCCCCAGTATTAGAAGCACCACCAGTCAGCCACAGATTACCCAAACGATGGCTATAAATTCCATATCTAACATCTTCTACACGGGTACGACTTAATAACTTTAGTACCAACGTTGAACCAAGGGAAGTTACGGCTTCACCTGGTAATTTTGCCCCACTGGCGAGAAAAGCAGCAATACTATCAGTTGTACCAGCACATACCAAACAATCACTGCGTAAACCGAACTTATCTGCAATTTCAGGGTGTAATTCTGCAATCGGAGTCCCAGGAGGTAAAACTTTGGGTAGCTGAATCGGTATTTGCAGCAATTCTAGCCATTCTGGGTATTTCAACTCTTCCACGTCATAACCCAGCTTTAAAGCATTGTGGTAATCACTAATACCTAAATACCCATGTAGGAGAAATGCCAGCCAATCTGCTTGATGTAGGAAATATCTAGCTTCACTAAAAGTAGGTAATTGCCTCATCCACATTAGTTTGGCTAGGCTGGAGGTGGCACTCAATACGGTATGATTGGGGGGTGCTATGCTTCTCAAATCCTCTATTACCAATGATCCCCGTGCATCGTTATACAGCAGTGGTGCATCTACAGGATTGCCAGCAGCATCAACCAGCAAGACGGTGGAAGAAGTACCGTTAATTGCGATCGCTTTAATTTCTCGCCGCAATTCTTCAGGTATTAGTTCCACCAGCACAAACAAAGCCTCCTGCCAAAAACTTGGCTTAACAGCGTCTCCTAAGTCGTGGAAGGGATATCGCACCTGTGCCTGGATAGAAGAAGCTTCCTCGTCAATTACTATGCCGCGTGCGCCAGAGGTGCCGAAGTCGATACCCAAATACAAATTCATATTTTTATAAATTTTTCTCAGGTCGAATAATTAATGACTACTGATTAATAACTGCTTTTGTTGCATCTTGTTACAAGATATTCCACAATTTTGGCAAAACAAGGAAAAGTAGTAAACGAACTGTTCAAAATCTATTCTGGTTAGGAGGTTTTCAGCCATGCCTATCTTAGATACTCTGTACATCGCTCAGATATCTTCCATCTCAGATACTCAAGTCTACATCGCTCTAGTTGTGGCGCTGATCCCAGGAGTTCTAGCTTGGCGATTAGCCACAGAACTTTACAAATAACGTTCCGATGTGACACAGTTGAAAAGCTAATAATCCTGGCAGTACGGGGTGCAATTTCTACGCCTTGTGGTTTTATACCATAAGTAGCTAGAAACCTTGCACTTACGTAAGCCAGGTTATTTTTTAACTAGTGCAACACTTGTAGCTATTTCAAAAAAATGAAGTAATATGACAGCTAAATCAAGCATTCAGGAGTACTGAGTGCTAATTCAGTTCCGATTACGGAGTGCTGTTAGCGGTAGCGGGGCATTGAACCAGTGCTGAGTAAGATTCCCCACTCAGCACTCAGCACTCGAAACTCAGCACTCTTGATAGTGCTTCCCTTCACTAAGCGAGGTTATCTTTTAGCATCATTAACGCGATTCAACCGTCCAGAGTACCGTCACAACATATACAAAAACGCCGGGTCATTCCTCGACCAAAACGGCATCTTCGTCAACGTTCTTACCAGATGATGGCACTGGAAAGCACAGCCAAAATAGCGGTTAATCTTGTGATTACAGCCGTTGCAGTATCTGCTTTAGCACAACTTCTGCCTTATCACTGGTTACAGCAAGGAAAGTTGCGAGAAATGGGTACTGAAGTCAAGCTGATGGAAGGACACGTCAATGGTTTGCAGACAGAATTTAGCCGTAACTTTGATCCACAACAAGCTAAAAGTATTAGACAACAGCAAGGATACCAATTTGATCCGACCCAGCGTCGGGTGGTGTTGATGAATCCTGATGGTAGAGAAGATGAACAAATAGAGTCATCACCATAAGACAAATAGCGAATTTAGGATTATTTAGTTTCTTGTTATTCTGGCTTATAAACCGGGTGTTAATTTATATTATTGCTAATAAACAATGGTTAATAGCTAATTTTTTAATAGCTATTAAGACTCATATTTGATTGCGTGAAAAAACTCAGTACAAATCTACATCATTTCTTCTTTGTTCAGAGTTCTTTATCTACGCAAGTAAGTTATCCGAATCAAATCGGATTCCTGTATGTAGTTATCATCTATTAGTAATTAGCCATCTAGCGTCACTAAGCTCTGATTCAGAATTTAATCAATGATTTTGAATTGTGAATCTCCCAGAAGGACTAATCTACCAATTAGGACGCTGATTCAGATAGCAACTCGTTTAGCCAATTTTCGAGTTGTAAACGCAAGCGACATTGTGGGGATGGCGGAAAATTAGTTGGGTTAAAAGTGCGATCGCCTGAGTATAATCTCCTTGTTGAGCCAACCTCAAAGCACAAGAACGGAAGTAGCTATCCCCTAAAGTCGATTCGCTGCGATCGTTTTTCCTCTGCTCTTGTAGTTTGTTTGTATGATTTAGAACATACTTGTATTCTTTGCTTTGCTGGTCATCATCAGTTAAAAATAAGTTGATATTCATTTTTTACTGCCTGAAATCTCTGCTTTGTGAAATCAAATTCTAGTTTTTTCCGGTAGTGGTTTTACCACGGTGTCTATATTCTTAAGGTAATTATGGTTACTTTAAAGCCTCCTAAGGCTGAATTTAAGCTACTCACACCAGTAGAAATCTACGCCCTACATAAATGATTGCTCCAATTGCTCCTCAAACCTAATCATGGATACTTCATCCCGGAGGTGAATTCCAGAAATGACAGATGTTAATCTCAAAGACTAGTCAAGTAGTGAGAGCGACAAATTGGTAGAATGCCAACAAGCCGTTCGCTTAGAGATGAGAAATAGGACACGGGACTGGGGACTAGGACCTGGGAACTGTGGAGAATTCACTCCCTCTCTCCCTTGTTTCTTCTCAATCCCTAATCCCCAATCCCCAGTCTCTGCATTTAATTTTTGAGAAATATTCCGATGACAACTGCAATTTCCTATCCCAATGCCCCTGATTTAGCAGCCGATGATTACATTGTTATCGGCTTGGCAACCTGCTTCGTCAAAGAAGATGGAGAAGTTTATCAAATCGAAGTTATAGAACCAATTCCCTCTGCGGCTTTGGAAGCGCTGTTAAAGGGCATTCCTACCTCCTATAAGCTGGCTCATGCAACAACTTTGGGATCTTTGCTGGATGGCGATTCACAACTACTACCAGAGGGCTTCCCAGAGTCGGCTCAGTTTGGAGAGGAATTTGTGCCACGGGCATTTGCAGCCGCTCGTACCTATAAGCGTCGTGAATCTGCAAAATCCCTGATTCCCTTAGGTACAAACTACACTGAATTCAAGTATTCTATTGAGCGCAAGCGGGTATTAAATGCCGCTAGAGTTGTCACCAAAGAAGACAACATTAAACAACATTCTCACACTCACAAAGTTCTTTAAATAATTATGCTAAAACTCTACGGCGGCGCTCGTAGTCGAGCCTCAATTGTTCACTGGTATTTAGAGGAACTAGAAACCCCCTATGAATTTGTCAAGCTTGATATGCAGACGGGTGAACATCTAAAGCCTGAATATTTGGCAATTAACCCAGTTGGTAAAGTTCCAGCAATTGTTGATGGGGATTTTCAGCTTTGGGAATCTGGGGCAATTTTGCTGTATCTTGCCGATAAGTATAGTAAAACTGCACTTTCATCAGAGGAACGTGCTGTATTTTCCCAATGGGTGTTGTTTGCCAATGCTACCCTTGGGCCGGGAATTTTTATAGAAGCAAATCGGGAGCGGGAAATGCCCCGCTTGTTGACTCCGTTAAATGAAATTTTCAGTAAGCAACCTTTTTTGCTTGGCGATGAGTTCACTGTTGCAGATGTGGCAGTGGGGTCTATTCTGAATTACATTCCCGTTATGCTGAAGCTAGACCTCAGCTCTTACCCAGCGGTGTTGAGCTATATGAAGCAGTTATCTGAGCGTCCGGCATTTCAAAAAAGTATTGGCGGGGGAGCTTAAAATAATTCGTAATTCGTAATTCGTAGTTCGTAATTCGTAATTCGTAGTTCGTAATTCGTAATTCGTAATTCGTAGTTCGTAATTCGTAATTCGTAATTCGTAATTGAATTCTTAACTACGAATTACGAATCTTTTAGCGATAATTTGTAAATTGCAAAGCAACTGGATAGTCTTCTTGTTTCAGGCGTTGCATAACAACTTGTAAGTCATCTTTAGATTTGGCAGAAACCCTCACAGCATCACCTTGAATTGAGGCTTGTACCTTTTTGAATTCGTCGCGAATCAATTTGGAAATTTGTTTGGCAATTTCTTGACTTATGCCTTTTTGGAGTTTAATTTCTTGACGCACACGATTACCACTGGCTGATTCCACTTTGCCAAAATCAAAGATTTTCTGGGAGAGGTTACGCTTGGCGGCTTTTTCCCGCAGAATAGTATGTACAGAATCTAAGGTAAACTCGCTGTCAGTACTAACGTTAATACTTTCTTCGACTAACTCGACAGTAGTTTGAGTGTCTTTGAGGTCATAACGACTTTTGATGTCTCTTACAACTTGATCGACAGCGTTAACCAACTCTTGTCGGTCAAAGTCGCTCACAATGTCAAAGGAAAAAGTAGAAGCCATAAAATATTTTGGATTTTAGATTTTGGATTTTAGATTGGGGAGTGAGTATTGGGCATAGAGAAGAGACAAGGAATAGGGGGAGTAAATTCTCCCTTGTCTCCATTGTCCCTCTCATCTCCCTAGTCCTCAGTCTCCCTCAACTATTAGCTTGGATGATGCTCAAAAAGATTAGAGTGGCAGAACTAAGGATGCCAATAGCAAACATCAGCGATCGCAAAAGGGGTATATTCAAAATATAAAAAATTGAGTATAGCAAACGGGCCACTACAAAGGCGATCGCAGCTACTTGTGCTGTAAAAGAATTTACACCTGTTACATAAGCCATCAATGCTGCTGCGGCAAATACCATAAACGCTTCAAAGGTGTTCTGATGTGCCCAAGTAGCTCGTTGAGCATAAGGTGGCAATTTATCAACCATTGCACGAGGAGTAGAAAACATTTCATACCCAATACGCACACGGGCATAAGCTACCACCAAAAATGGCACATAAATTAGAATGGCAGCAGCAGCGATCGAGTACAAAAAAATTATCATTACTTATTAGTTATTGGTTATTAGTCATAGTCATCAGTCATCAGTCATTAGTCAAATAGAAAATACAAATGACAAAAGACAAATGACAAATGACTAATCAAAGTAGAACAGAGTTACTACTTTTCTTTGTTCTTCTGCATCTTGACAGGTTTGCAACAGGGTGCGGCTGTCATGAAACGCAAAGCAGATCAGTTGTTGGCAACGAGAGACAATTTCCTTGTTGCACAGGTAACTAGCTTCAGCAAGGGACAGATTATCATTACTGGGATTTTCCACTAAATGCATTACTTGTTCTAGTTGCTGGCGCGATTCCAAAGGCTGGCGTTCCAGACTTTGGGGGAGAATCACCGTTAACAAATTTGCATCAGCCCGCGTTGCTCCCTTGATCGCAGCAGAATTTGTACCTGTAGCACCAGAAGTAATGATGCGATTACCCGATAAAACCAGGGCATAAGTCATCATTTCAATAAGATTCTGATGCGTAATCGGGACATGACGAGAACCCAGCAAGGCAATTCTTTTAGAACCTGTTTGCTGGATTGTCGCTAGTTCTTGGGCTAATGTATCGAGGTTAATAAGGTCTGTTGATTGGCTCAAAGATGGACATAATCCGAATTAAACGACCCAGATATTTTACCAAACAGCGTGTAGATGCGAGAAAAACTTCAGCTAAACATTGCTACTAATTTTCAATTGTTTTCTTCAGTAACTCCATTACTTGGTAACACCAGGCTAGCCAATGTGTTTCATAACTAATGCCATTCAGGAGAGTTAAATACTGGAATTTGGCTGCTTCTGGCAGTTCTTGCGGATTCTGAAAGTAACGCTGTTCTAATTCCTTGTACGTAGACAATTTATTTTGATGGGCTTTTTGGTGATGTTCTAGCTCTGCCAAGATAGTTTGCTTAGGAACAATATGGCCAGCAAAAATTTTTACCAGTAAATCATCTTTAATTGATGTGGGTTCACAATGTTGAGCAATCCACTCTTTGAGGTGCTGTTCTCCCAAGTCTGTAATGCTGTAGAGCCTTTTGTCTGGGCGTCCTGCTTGAAGAATCGACTCGGAACTGATCCATCCTTGATCTTCTAGCTTCGACAACTCCCGATAAATCTGCTGGTGACTTGCTGACCAGAAAAAGCCTACAGAGCCATCGAATCGTTTTGCTAAATCATACCCACTACAGGGTGCCTCAACCAGAGCCGCTAATATTGCGTGCGCTAATGCCATATTTTTTAATTCACTACTTGACATATGCAACTAATTGCATAAAGATGGTTATATGCAATTAGTTGCATATTAACTTAAACAACAAGGAGCCAGAGATGCCTCAAGTAATACCGGGACGATTTACAGCCGAGATTGATGAACCCTTTGTTGTGTTTCTAATTGGGATGCGAGTTAATAAATTATTCGCTTTTTCCAAATGGATTCCCACAGCCAGGGCAATGTCGCCCATGCTGCAAAGCCTTAATCAGAATCCTGAAAAAGGGTTTTTAGGAGGAGAAACTTTTGTGTACTGGCGAGGGGTAGGACTGATTCAGTATTGGCGATCGTTCGAGGATTTGGAGCGTTTTGCTAGAAATCCAGCCGATGCACATTTAAAAGCTTGGCAAAGGTTTAATCAAGCCATTGGTGCTGATGGCAGTGTTGGCATTTGGCACGAAACTTATTTAATAGAACCGGGAAAATATAAGGCGATTTACGGGAATATGCCTGTCTTTGGATTAGCTGCTGCAACAAAGCATGTCCCAGCTATGGGGCGGAAGGAAACAGCAGGCCGTCGCCTGGGAGGTGACGGCGAACCATCTGCACCCTCACCAGTAGTAATACAGCTTCCTAACTGATAACTGATCGTAGATGCTCTTAATTGTCAAGGCCGAGGAATCTAAGACAATGCCGCTGCGGGAGTCAAACCCAGTTTAGATAACAGGCGATCAATGTCAAAATGCTCAGACATCAACTGGCGAACGCATTGAACCTTAATCGGCTCGTGGAGGCGGACTTGCCCGAAAGTGCGGTCAACAATTTCTACAGTGGTGAGGGTGTCTAAGTCAACAGATAAAATGGGGATTTCTAGTTCTTCAGCCCGATTGAGAATAAACGGCGGCGGGGGTAGTTGCCCGGTGAGAATTAAGCATTGGGTAGAAGTTTCCAAAGCCGCTTGCTGAATTTCCACGCGATCGCCTCCTGTCACCACAGCCATATTCCGGCGTTTGCGGAAATATTTCACAGCGGAGTTGACATTCATCGCTCCAATTGCCAGACTTTCCACCAACAAATCTAGGCGATCGTTGCGACAGAGAACATCAGCCTTTAACTGCTTGACTAGTTCGCCAACACTGACGCTGCGGAGCAAAGCGTTATTTGGCAGCATTGCTAGAACCGGAATTCCTTGCTGTTCCAAAAATGGGCGCAAGAGAGTGTCAACTGTTTCTAGTTGGGTGACGGGGATATCATTGATCACAACTCCAATCAAGCGATCGCCCATACGCCCTTTCGCAGCCAACAACGCCTCAACCGAAAGCAACGATTTATAGCGGGCTACTAACAGCACACCAGCATCCAAGACTTCAGCCATTTGCAGCAAAGACAAGTCAAACAAATTGCCCTCGGATAAATCACCAGGCCCCTCCAATAGCACCAAATCTCCTTGGGACTTATGTAAATATTGCTGGATTAGGGACTGCTGATAATCGGTTTTGTCTTCCCCCCGTAAGCGCTTTTGCACGTTTGGTTCATCCAAAGCCAGCATTGTCGGTGCAATGCGGTTTTCCGGCAAATTGAGGCTAAGAGCGATGAACTGGACATCTTCCTCAACGACAGTTCCACTGGACGAATTAAAACACGTACCGAGGGGTTTCCCGTAGGTAATATCCAGTCCTTTTTGCTGTAGCTGATGAGACAAACCCAGAACAGTTGCAGATTTACCGCTGTAAGTCTCGGTTGATCCAATCAGCAAATATTTAGGGGATTTTGGCACACATGCACTCCTAATTTCAAAAGTCAGAAGAACCCAGCTAGGTGTTTCCTAATTCTAGTTCCTTCTGGCAAAAGCCTCTCGCTCTCACAAATTAAGCTTTCCCAGAATTAGCTTCTGAATAAGCAGGGTTACGCGGACTTGCTCTCCCTCTGTTATCCGCTTTTTCGGTCAGAATTCATTCTGAGTGAAAACGAAAAGGATACAGAGCAACTAAATTTATTTATGGGGTGATTGATTTTGAATTTTATTAGCACAGCGTCAAGCCTGCGGAATAGCTTCTCTACGAGAGCCTTCACAATCCTTAAAGGGAGTCCGCGTACCCTTGCTCTTAAACAAGCTAGCAAGAGCGTCTCATAGAGAGCGGTATTTTAAATTCGGAGCTTTGAGCAATATATTTTTTAACTGCTTTTATCAGTAAATACTTCTAAGTGCAGATGACTTGATGAGAGGAAAAGGGATAATTCTGAAAGACTTAATTTCCTCTGACCAATTACTGATTAGGAGATTGTTTTATGAGAACCAGAAAGTTAGGTAAACAAGGGTTAGAAGTTTCAGCTATCGGACTTGGTTGCATGGGAATGTCTGAATTCTATAGTGGTCGTGATGAAAATGAGGCGATCGCTACAATTCATCGAGCATTAGAACTTGGAGTGAATTTTCTTGATACTGCTGACATGTATGGGCCTTTTACTAATGAACAACTAGTAGGCAGAGCCATTAAAGATCGCCGAGATCAAGTAGTGTTAGCAACCAAATTTGGCAATGTCCGCACTGAAGATGGTGGTTGGAAAGGAATTAGTGGCAAACCAGAATATGTCCATCAAGCTTGCGATGCCTCACTAAAACGTCTGGGAGTAGAAGTGATTGACCTGTATTATCAACATCGGGTAGATCAAACCGTACCCATTGAGGATACTGTAGGAGCAATGGCAGAGTTAGTTAAGCTTGGAAAAGTGCGTTATTTAGGGCTTTCAGAGGCTGCTCCTGCCACTATTCGGCGGGCTGTAGCAGTTCACCCCATTACGGCACTCCAAACAGAATACTCTCTTTGGAGTCGAGAGCCAGAGGACGAAATTTTACCTACTGTGCGGGAATTAGGAATTGGGTTTGTTCCCTATAGCCCATTAGGAAGGGGGTTCTTATCAGGTGCAATCACTAGCCCTGATGATCTAGCACCTGATGACTATCGCAGAAATGCTCCTCGCTTTCAAGGTGAGAATTTTTATAAGAACCTGCAATTAGTCGAGCAAGTAAAGGTAATTGCCACCGAAAAAGGAGTAACTTCCAGTCAACTTGCACTAGCATGGCTATTCGCTCAAGGAGAAGATATTGTCCCAATTCCTGGTACAAAACGCCGTACCTACCTAGAGGAGAATGTTGCAGCTACCGAAATTACCCTGACTGAACAAGAGTTGAATCGACTGGAAGCAGCTGCACCAAAAGATGTGGCAGCAGGTGAGCGCTACTCGGATATGAGTACTGTTAACCATTAATCCATTAACGAAGCGTAACCAGATTTGTGCCGATTGTTCCAAGTACTACCAAAGCAGGTGAAAAGCATTCAAAATTTCATTCAAAAGCCCAACACCTGCATTGATTTTTCAAGCACTTATTTGGGTCGAAATGGTTTGGTTATATATAAGTCTGCACCCACCTCAATTCTTTTTTGTTTATCAAACTCCTATCCCTCAGATGTCAATATCATAATGTAGATACCAGTTATTTGCAGGTCGTGTTTAACAATCTAACAGACTTGCAAACCATTCATTTTAGGCATGATCACGTCCAAGAGAATCAGATCGGGACGGGCTGTTTTGACCAGATTTGGGCGTTGCGATCG
>JBGTMK010000313.1:0-2908 GCA_041743605.1 Nostoc sp. | reverse complement strand
CTGTCGCAGGTGATCCCAGCTTTTTCAAGCCCAGAATGAATAACGATGCAGCGACTAAGTACGTCAGCTGAATGCCAGTTGGTAAAAAGTCGCTCACGCCTTAATCTCCTTCTTCTTGAACATTTGCAACATTCTGTCTGTGACTAAGAAACCACCCACAACGTTGATTGTCGCCAGTATTACAGCAATCAAACCGAGAATTACTGACACGCTTGTGTCTTTTGCACCAGCAGCAACTATTGCTCCAAGTACCGCAATCCCAGAAATCGCGTTTGAGCCTGACATTAAGGGCGTGTGTAGAGTCGGTGGGATTTTGTTGATGACTTCAAAACCGATAAAAGATGCCAAAACAAATACAAACAAAGCAGCAATTAATGCCTCTGTCATGAAATCAAAACTCCTTTTGTAAGTGGGAATGGGGCAATTCAATTTTGGATTTTGGATTTTGGATTAAATTTCAATCTAAAATCTAAAATCTAAAATCTAAAATTCTTACTTCCCGTTCCCTAATTAACCGCCGGTTGTTGAGTAGTCAAAGCTTGTAGCGCATCCCGCACTCGTTGATTGCGAATTTCACCAGCGTGGGTAACGCAAGCTGCATCAACGATGTCGTCGCTAAAGTCCACCTGCAAAGCTTTGTCTTTAATTAGCAATTGCATCAACGAAGTTACGTTCTTGGCATACAATTGGCTGGCGTGAATTGGCATCGATGATGGGAGATTGATGGGGCCGATAATTGTCACACCGTTCCACACAATATCTTTACCGGGTTCTGTACAGGCGCAGTTACCACCCTGTTCAGCAGCCAAATCCACAATCACTGAACCTGGTTTCATCTGTGCCACCATTTCTTCTGTAACGAGCCGTGGTGCTTGTCTCCCAGGAACTTGGGCGGTAGTAATCACCACATCAGAATTTTTAATGTGTTCAGCGACAACTTCTTGGGTGCGTTGTTTGCTAGCCTCAGAGATTTCCTTAGCGTAACCGCCAGCAGCAACGGTTTCTTCGTCTAATTTGACTTCAACGAATTTTGCCCCTAAGCTTTGGACTTCTTCTTTGACGGCGGGACGGATATCAAAGGCTTCTACCACTGCTCCCAAACGTCTGGCGGTAGCGATCGCTTGCAATCCGGCTACACCAGCGCCCATAATAAATACTTTCGCTGGTGCGATCGTACCTGCGGCTGTGGTTAACATCGGAAAGTATTTTGGTAATGCAGCTGCGGCAATTAGTACTGCTTTGTAACCTGCCAATGAAGCTTGCGAGGATAAAGCATCCATACTTTGCGCTCTGGTGGTACGGGGAATCATCTCCATACTCAAAGCTGTGACTTTCCGATTTGCTAGTTGCTGCGCTACAACAGGATTTCCTAAAGGATTGAGGAAACTGACTAATACAGCCCCTTCCTTTAAGAAATCAATTTCTGAGCGTCCATCTTCTCGCTCTTGCGGTGGGCTAACTTTCAGCAGAATATCTGTTTCGCCCCATAATTTGGCAGTATCGCTGATTATTGTGGCTCCTGCGGCTTCATAGTCAGAATCACTGAAAAATGATCGCTCTCCTGCACCTGTTTCTACCCACACTTCTAAACCTTGTTTTACCAATCGGGCAACGGTGTCAGGAATTAATGCCACACGACGTTCACAAACTTCAATTTCTTTAGCAACTGCTATTCTCATGAAATCTCCTGAAGATAAATACCTAATCTCTGCCAAGTAAGCGATTGTCCAAATGAGGGATATCCCGCACCCATAGTACTTAGACGGCAAAATTAGCCATGAATTTTACTTGTAGATTGAACCTTGAAACTTTCCTCTCCCACTCTTAGCTCTCCAGGCAAAGCCTGACTTTGCCGTTCGCAGATGTCATATTTTCAGATAGTTGCAAACAGGGTTACGTATTGCACATCCTAAATTGATTCCCAAATTTTGCATCTTTATCTTCAGCTTGTTTTCGGGATTGAGAAATTTTGGTATTCCTTTCTTATAGAGTAATATTGACCGAATTTTGAAGGCTTGATAATTTCCCAATCAAATTTTAATGATTACGACTTCGATTCCAACTTATTTTAATCAATCTAGCCCAACTTAACTGGCGATCGCTGATGGTACGCCTCAATTTTTATAACAAAACTCTCAAATTTAGATACACTTATACATATTTAGAAATACAATCTAATCCAACCCGTGTTTCTCTCTAGTTAAAATTTAACCAACCTAGTCATCAAATCATAACTCTGTAAGGGTTATGAAGTAAACTATTTATGTGTTAAAATTATCACTAAGTAACTTTACTGCCGCCCAAACTTGAGGGAGAATGGCACTTTTTATTACAATTAAACGTCCATTGTCAGGAAGTCAGTAGTAAAGTTTAGTAAAGATTACTAACACTTAGATAACAGATTTATATTTTGGTAGAGGAAGTTCGATTATGCGACGTTTACTTTCTGCTTTAGCCGTGACTAGCTTTTTGGTTACTGGATTACCGTCTCTGACTTGGGCACAAAGTTTACCGGGATTTACGCTCTTTAGCGGCATCAAAAGCGAAAATCAGCTGCCCTTTAGGTTAGATTTTGGTGGACAAGCTAATGGTTGGGATCGATACATATTGAGGATTCCAGCCCAAAGAATGAAATTAGCAGTTGGTCAATTTGCCATTACCTATCCTGATTATTACAAGGGAACTTTTGACCCGAAAAAGATGGAAGTCAGAGTCAAAGGCAAAGCAGTTCCGCTTTCTGAGGTGAAGTGGGACAAAGAAGGTAAACTGATTAATATTTTTCCCGAAGAACCGGTGCCAGCAGGTAGCCCAGTTGAGGTAGTCTTATCTAACGTCAAAAACCCAGCCTTTGGCGGAATTTATTATTTTAACTGTCAAGTGCTTTCCCCTGGTGATGTGCCACTACTTC
>JBGTMK010000312.1:0-2937 GCA_041743605.1 Nostoc sp. | reverse complement strand
GAGTTATCCTCAACCAAATAGTTAAAGTAAATATCTAAAGCAATTTGCTGCGAGAGTTTTTGGTAGACGCTATCGATTAGTACTACTGGTTGCTGACTCGATAGTAAATCGTTGGCTGTGTCGAATAGTAGCTTTAGCCTTTTGTAACCTAACGAGAGTGCTTTTTGTGCCTCCTTGAGGTTGCTGATATCTTGGAACACCAAGATACAGGTAGCTGGATGACCGTGCATTGCTGGCAGAGTATCGGCAAATATCAGTAGAGAGCGGACACCAGTGGGAGTATGCCAGTCTACCTCCAAACCATCTAGACGTTCGCCAAGGGCAACCCGCACTCCTGGCATAAGTTCATTGGGGATGCGATCGCCAGCGGCATCCGTATAGTGGTAAGCTGTGTGATACTCTGCCGCTGGTACATCTTTGGGAAATTTGCCCCCAGCTAATTCGTCAGCAGAGCGATTGGCAAAAGTTACCCGCGCCGTTCCTGGTTCGATAAATAGCAACGGTCTTGGCATCATATTTAACACATTCTCTAGCCATTTGTGCTGATTTAGAAGTATTTCCTCTGCCTGTTTGCGCTCCGTAATATCCAAAAATGCACCGATACATCCTCTAGTTTTACCATCCTCGTCAAACAGGGGTGTAACATACTCCAACAGCTTGACAAGTTTTCCATTTTCATGAACTACATCGATTTCAACATCCAAAACTTCGACACCATGAGCAGCAGAGTACTGCATCGGGAGTTCCGCTGCTGATAATTCCCTTCCTTCTCGGTAGATTTTAAAGCCTGTCGGTCTTTCGTCACTGGGAGCATTGACAGAGGCATTTGTATCTGGTGATATCCCCAACTGTTTGGCAAAAGCAGGATTTACCTTGATATTTTGGCATTCTGGATCTTCGGCAATGCCAATTCCAATGGGGATTACATCTAACAAAGTTTGTAACTCAGTAATGCGACGCTGTAGATCCCTATTTAGTTGTAATATTTGTTCCTTAGCCTGTTTTTGCTCGCTAATGTTGCGAGTCACAGTTGCTAGGGCAATTGGCTGACCTGTATTCTTGTCTGTAACAGTGAAAATGTTGTAATCAACTGGTATTGGTTGACCTGTCTGGAGATGCCGGAAGCCGAATTCACCCTGCCAGCGCCCTTGTAATAGCACAGTTGGCAGAATATGTTCTTGAAGATAGGCTTTGTCTTTAGGCATGACGTAATCGAATACTGCTTTTTGCCTCGCCTCGTCAAGACTGGCAAGCCCTACCAGCTTTTGACCCGCATCGTTGATGTAAAGTAATTGACCCTCAAGGGTGGTGATACCAATAAAGTCAGAGCTATTTTCTACCAGCGATACTAATTTTTGTTGCTCTGCTTCTGCTTGCTTGCGTTCGCGTAGCGCAGCTTGCTGTTCGCTTAAGTCGAGGATAAATGCTACTGACTCTTCCCGATTTTCTCCTAGCAGCACGTAACCAACTAAAACCGGGATGCGGCTACCATCCTTGCGAATATATTCTTTCTCGTAAGGCGTACAAGCACCGTTGGTGTTTCCTTGTGCTTCAGCGACACCCCGCTCATCCAAGTATCGATACTCTGGTGCTGTGATATTGCTCCAACTTACCCTACCTGCTAACAAATCCTCCCGCGTGTAACCAATCATCCTCAGATATTCATCGTTTGCCTTGTGGATACCGCCGTACACATCGCCAAACAGAATCCCGATGACGTTAGCATCTACGAAACTCCCCAGTTTAGCTTCGTAGGTTCTCACTACTTCTTGGGCAAGATCGCGTTGATGGCTGAGGCGTTCAATAACCGACGCACTTTGCCAAATCAAAATAGTAAAAATTACAATTAGGATAATGGCAAATAGCGACACTGCAAACGCCGGGCCATACTTTTCTGCCCTTTGACCTTCAACAATTAACCACCCCAGTATAAAAGGTACTGCGATCGCGGCAACTAATAAACGACGTGCAAGCAAGCCGCCATAAGTATCACTTGTAACTACCCTCATTAACCCCTGTTCTGCCCGCGCCCACAAAATACCTATACTTAGTAAGATGAACAACACCGCTGTATGTAAGGCCATTGATGTTGTATAAGGGGCAAGTCCATAGAAAACTCTCACTTTGTAGGCATAGCCCATGAGCGCCTGAAAGGAAATTAAAGTAGCTATTAGAGCCAGAATCTGGGCATACCAATAACTGCGGTGGGTTTTTGGATGAATCAGAATCTGTAAAGCTATACTGACCAGCATAAAGTTCAGTGCTGTGTTCACCCCCATTCGCCCCGGATGCGATGTCGCTATACTCGTTGGCGAATCACGAAACACCAGCTCGTCAATACCGAGATTCCAACCGAACTGATATTGGCAGAGTGTAAGCACCGCGATTGTGGTGACAGCTATTGCACAGAGTCTGGAAATTAGCAGAGTGGGAGAGTGGGGGGAATTTTGAATTGTTATTTGCCCCCTACTCTCTACCCTGTCTTTCACTCTTACAAATAGCCATAGCGACAGACCACACAGCACAAAACATAGGGCTGTGTTGACTTTCATTGTGGCAGGACTACCAGGAAAGCCGCTCTTAAGAACTTCAATGCCAAGCCACCAGCCAACTAGTACCAAACTGCCAACCAAAATCGGGATTGCACTTGTGACTTTGGCCACAAGTGAATTTGTAGGGATTTTCAATATCTCTTGCAGCCGCAAGCGGTTAATATTTAACATTGAGTGTTCTCTAACCGCATCTATCTAGCGTAGTAAACTTTGGTCTTTCTTATGGATTAATCTTTTACACCCTTTGTATTTTAGGCTACCCATTGACTTACTTTTCATCTACCTCTATGCATATTTTTTCTTGCAGGATTTAGAGTAATTCACATCTTCTACCACTTACTTTATTGCAATTTTTGTAGAGTGGCCATTGCTCAAAACTTAAACT
>JBGTMK010000311.1:0-16771 GCA_041743605.1 Nostoc sp. | reverse complement strand
AGCCTCACAATTTTTGGTAAAGGCTTTCGGAGTTTTATCGAAAAGGAAATGCAATTTGAACTTGGCTTATTAAGTAGAGAAACTTACCAAGTTCTGCCACAATTATTTTCTCAATATAAACTAGACGATGACCAAGAATCTATTGAGAATATAGAAGACTTTCGTAAATTAGTAGAACGCCTAGAAAATCTTGGTTTACTATCCCCTGCTACAGGTTCGATAGATTGGGGCGATTTGAAAAAAACAGTTCCCATTTGTCAGGCATTTGGTTTGACAAGAGGTACTCCTGTCGATAGATACTATCTCAGCAAATTTATTAAAGAAATTCAAAGCCAAATCGGTGGCAATATCTTAGAAATAGGAGGAACACCAAAAGATAAAGATTTTTATCAAATTAATCCAGGCGCATCATATCAAATTCTTAACTTAGAAGCAGGGCCAGGAGTAGATATAGTTGGCGATGCTCATGATGTATCTGTTATCAAACCAGAATCTTTTGATGCAGTAATAATTTTTAACGTCTTAGAACATTGTTATGCCCCTTGGGTAGTAGTAGAAAACATTTATACTTGGCTAAAACCTGGCGGTAAATGTTTTGCAATGGTGCCAAGTGCTATTAGAGTTCATGCTACTCCCGTTGATTATTGGCGACCTTTACCTGATGCTTTCGCCTGGATGTTTAGAAATTTTTCTCAACAGAAATTGTATGTCTATGGCAATCCTACCACTGTAATAGCTAGTTATCATGGAATAGCTGTAGAAGAACTGACACCTGAAGAACTAGACCCTTATCATCCAGACTATCCCGTTGCAACTTGTATTTCGGCTGAAAAGTAAATCTAAATGTGTAATACCAATTATGTATGAAGATACACATAATAATATCCCCCTGTAGTCTCCCCAAGGCATCGGGGGGTGAATTATATGCAGCTTCACAAAAAACGGTATAAGAAGAAGTTTTTTATGTAACTTGCTCGTTGCTATTGCAAATTAGATCCACTTGCGATAGCAACGAGCTGTGGTGTAATAAGGATGAAAAATTTCTAAGAATTTACTCTGAATTATCTTGAAAAAGTTTTCTACTACTTGAGGATCATCAATATGAAAAGGATACTCTAAATTATAGCCTTTATAGAAATTCCAGTTCAAGACAGTTTTACCCTCATCTGTTAGAACTTGATGAAACTGGAGTAACTGCTTACATGGGTCTGGTAAATGTTCTAAAACGTCAAAGGAAATGATTGTGTCAAAAATTTCTTTTGCAGGAATCTCATGACAAAAAACAATTTTGTTATTCACCCCTAATTTTTCCGCTCGATAACGCACAAAATCATGATGAATAGGGTTAATATCACAATATATTACTTGCTCAACTTGTGGACAAAGAGCAGCACAAAGTGCATGAGTTCCAATTCCACCACCAAAATCTAAGACCCGACCTCGGGCATAATCTACAATCAATAGTAGTGTATTTTCAATATCTTCATGTCTTTCTAAATGCCACGCTCCCAAATCAAATAAGTAAACTTCTCCTACCTTGTCACGATAGAAATCACTTGCTTGTTCCCAATCAAATTCTTTCTCTCCTAAATCAGCCATTTTTTGCTGACCCGCTTTTAACTTTTCATCTAACATTTTTGAATCTAAATGTAAAAATTCTTGTAAATGCTGCTCTAAGTTAAATGAATTGTGCCAATAACGGCTTAAAAAAGGCGGTTCTGGTATTTTAGACATGAATTCAGCTATTGTCTCGATTAATTGACTATTCTAAAGTTTAATACAATACTATTTATTTTTGTAAACTTCTTTATAAAAAATGCTTATCACCTTTATTCAAATCAGAGAATACAGTTATAGTCAGAATCTCGGTTGTTTATGATGTGCAAATTAAATGGGGATAGAATTTGTCAAAAAATGTATTAAGATATCTTTTTAAGAGTAAAATTTACTAAAACAGATAATTTTTATGAAAGTGGCTCTTGTCGCATGGGGTTATAATCCCAAACCTCCATTATCACATTCTGTTTTAACTCTGATATATGAATATAAGAATTTTCTAGAAAAGAATGGATATCAAGCTGATATCTTTAACCAGAGTAATGTTGACGAAGTTATAGAACAAATTAATAATAGTAATTATGATTTTGTCCATTTACATGCCTACCACTTTGTTGATGATTTCAACAAAAAGCTAAAACAAAAGTATTGTCTGACTTGTCATGACGGTTATTTATTAAAAGCAGAGACACGCCAAGAAGAGTTACAACAAGTATTGTCATATTGCTTAAAAGCACCTGGACTAATTGTGCATTCACATTTAGTCAAAGAATTTTTCCGTAAAAAAGGATATTCTGGATATATATCAGTTCAACCTAATGCTATTGATACTGGGAAAGTAAATTTTAAAGGCCAAGGAAATAATAAGGCTATTTGTTTAGGTTGGATTCAACCAAGAAAACAGCAAAAACTACTGGCTAACATGATAAATGGAAAGTTAGAAATAGATTTTGTTGGCCCTTTAGATGATCCTGATTTTGTCGAAGGAACAACGACAAAATATTTAGGTATCTGGAGTTTACAACAAGTTTATTCTCATCTGACGGATTATAGCTGTTTGGTTTTAATTAGTGATGGAGAGTCTGCTGCACCACTTGTAGTACTAGAAGCAATGGCAGCAGGTTTATGTGTGGTTGTTTCCGAATCTGCTAGCGTCAACTTACATAACAAAGAATTCATTAGAGTTTTGCCAGATAATATTTTAACTAATGCCACACCGGAAACTCAAAAAATTGTGGCTGATACAATTAGCGAGATGATTGATAAAAACCAATATTGTCGAATAGAAATTTTAGAATATGTCCGAGAAAACTTTGATCTTAGTCGTCTGGTTTATAATTATAATGATACTATGTATGAATTTATCAACCTACACAGTTACAGTTAAGCAGTAATATAAGTTAAAACTTTGTTATGTAATATTAGTATAGTATTCCCCTCCTAAAATAATCACAAACCCATGCTGCTTTAGTGGTAATTGTGTGTGAACAATCCGATGATAATTTAACAATGGAAACTGTAGTTTTTAATTTCGATTATGAAATATCAATTATTCTTTGTACCTACAATCGGGCAAAGTATCTAAACAATTGCATAGATAGTGTTGTTGCTCAAAGTTTTAAAGATTGGGAACTGATTATAGTTGATGATGGCAGCCAAGATAACACTTTTGAAATTGTCAATCCTTATCTTCAACAATTTCAAAATATCCGATATTTGAAACATCAAAATAGGAAGCTATGGTATGCTAAAAATGCTGGTATACAAGCGTCTTTTGGGAAATACATAACATTTCTCGATAGTGATGATGCTTATAAAGCCAATCACCTGGATGCGCGAATTGAATATATGAAATCCAATCCAAAAATTGACTTGATTGAAGGGGGATTCGCAACAGAAGAAGAGATTTTTGTTGCAGATTATTTTCGACCAGGTGAAAAAATTAATCTCCGAGAATGTGTTTTAGGCCCAACTTTCTTTGGGAAGAGACAGGTTTTTTTCGAGGTGAAAGGATTTAATAATATTGCTTATGGAGAGGATACAGACTTTTGGTATCGTGCGGCAAAAATCTTTAGAACCGAGAAAGTAACCGAACCCCAAACCTATATTTACACAAGAGCAGAAACTAGTATTACCAAAAGTGTTTTGGAAAATATTTCTTAATTTGGTTAACTACCTGGCATGAAGATTATCCTTTTTCTATCCCAAATAAGTCATTATTATCGCCGGGTTATTGCTTATATTTGGCAAATGTTACTTCGAGGGATTGTTCTAAGTTCCTTTCTAATATTTTTATCTGGTTGTCAGGGAATAGGACAGAAGGATGATGGAGTAATTCATTTGACTATATGGCAAACAATTAATCCCCCTGCTAATCGAGATGTGTTTGAAAAACTGGTAGACAAATTTAATCAGGCTCATCCTGATGTCAAGGTAGAATCTGTCTTTTTAGCTCAACCCCAATTGCCAAAAATATTAACAGCGGTTGTGGGTAATGCACCTCCAGATATCCTGGCATTTTACCCACAAATTACAGGTCAGTTGGCAGATTTAAGGGCAATTATACCTTTAGAAGATTGGTTGGAAAAATTGCCCATAAAGTCAGAAATTAGCCCTAACTTACTTGAAGAATTGCAATTAGATGGTCATCTTTGGTCAGCCCCATTATATACAAGCAATATAGGCATTTTTTACAGACCTAAGCTTTTTGAGGCTGCGGGAATTACGCAAACACCTAAGACTTGGGAAGAATTGAGGGAAGTTGCCAAAGAACTGACTATAGACCGCAATGGCGATAATCGACCGGAACAGTACGGAATTGTACTGCCTTTAGGAAAGGGAGAATGGACTGTTTTTAGCTGGTTTCCTTTTTTATTGAGCGGTGGAGGAGAAGTATTAAAAAATAAGCAGCCGGATTTAACGAACCCTGGAGCGCTGAAAGCTTTACAATTCTGGCAACAGCTATTAACAGATGGTTCAGCAATGCTTTCTTCTCCAGAGCGGGGTTATGAGGAGGATGCTTTTATAGCGGGTCGCGTTGCTATGCAAATTACAGGCCCTTGGACTTATATCACTAAATCTACAGTTGATTACGACGCGTTTCCCATACCTGCAAATGTTGCTCAAGCTACGGTGACAGGTGGCGGAAATCTCTATGTAATGAAGACTACACCAGCCAGAGAAGAAGCCGCACTCAAGTTTTTAGCGTATGTTTTGAGTGAAGAATTTCAAACAGAATGGAGTATCGGCACTGGTTTTTTACCAGTTAATCTTAAAGCTGCTCAAAGTGAGGCTTATCAGCAATTCATCAACCAAAAACCTTGGTTAAAAGTGTTTATGGAACAAACTCCTCTGGCTGGCGCTCGACCGATTATTGCTGGATATAGTCGTCTTTCTGACAGTCTTGGTCGAGCTATCGAGGCGACATTGTTGGGTGAGTCTCCTGAAAAAGCTCTCAAAATAGCACAAGAGCGTTTAGAAACTATTTGGGATAGCAATTAATAATTCGTAATTCGTAATTCGTAATTCGTAATTCATAATGACGCTCTCTACGAGACGCTAAAAGCGAACGCGGACTCGCTACCGCTGCGCTAACGTAATTCGTAGGGTTTTTGTTTTCCAGAACTAAAGTTTGTTGCTCTCAAAATAGAATTCATTATAAATTACGAATTCTTTAGTCATGCAGAAACTTCAGTTTTGCGATTTACATTTCTTTTCAATGTACATAAACCAATTGCTGGTATAGCTCCTAGAATCACTGCTGTAAGCCCTTGTCCGCTCCAATATAATAGGGGAGTACGGTAGGTTTCTGGAATCAAATTTTGCATAAGGAAAAGCAACCAAACCAAAATAGTAATTAATAAAAAAGAGATTGAGGGTAAAAAATTCCACCACCAAATGCCGGCTGTATATCGCCTCAATACCAGCCATTGGCAAATACCTAGCCAAATTCCAGAAATTATATATGCGATCGCAGATATAAATCCCAAAATCAAAGTATCTTCAGGAGATGATGAGGCAATAGTTGAAATGTAGTTAATCCAGGCTGTAGAAACGCCATTGGCAATCAGCCAACCAACAGAAGTAGCAAATAGCCACTGCAAACCCGGTAAATATCGGTAAAGAACAAGGCTCTGATCAGCAGCAAAAATCACGGCAAATACAACGTTACTGAGACTTCTGACCAAAATGCTCCACGTTTGTGGTTGGATAGCAACGCTAGGTGAGAGACTTTGGAGAATAATTTTCTCTAAGGCTATACTGGCAACGCCACCCACAACCCATCCGATGAGGGTCATTAAGGTAAACTGAATAAAGAACCTCTGTCGCTGCGATCGCGGAATCAAAAATTTTCCTGGATTAAGCTCATTATTAGCGGATGCAAGATGATCGGGACTGTTAGAGTCAGTTTGCATAAAAAGTTAGGGGAGCGAGGGAATAGGGATATCAGGGAGATAGGGGAGCAGGGGGAGAATAACTAATGCCCAATGCCCAATCCTCAATTAAATATTGATTCTTGTTTTACCCTATTTCTCACTCGCCAGTCCCTATTTTGCATTCCCCACTTCCCAAGGTGGACATTTTACGTCAATAACAGCAGTCTATTGTCAATAGAGTTCAAATTAATCTCATTAATTTATACTGATTACTAAAGGTTTAGGGGTAGCCCGTCGTAGACATCGCTTTGAGTCATGGCAGAAATTAACTGACCATCTGGAATGGGTAAAAAGTTTTCTGTACAAATTTCTTTGATTTTTACTAGTTATCTAAATCTTTGGTACCAAAAAATTTGGTTGACCATAGCTTTTTTGTAAACTCTTTAATTTTTCCGCTTCAATTCTGGCGGTAATTACTGTTTATAGGTATCCGCTGATATCCCTGCAATTGGGGACACTTTGTAAAGAAAGATTGCAAATAATGCTTTATTAATTTACTAACTTACTCAAAATTGATAAAGAGCGAATCAAACCACTGCGCGGAGTCACTCACTTTTTCCTGATAACCTAATGGAAAAACGTAATCCCAGAATGATAAGCTAAACAGTGGCATAAAGTAGGATGAAATAATAAATGGGTGTTTATTCAACGACTCCTCATCTCTTACGGGCTGCTCGTGGTGAAGTAGTAGATCGTCCCCCTGTATGGATGATGCGACAAGCGGGACGATATATGAAAGCATATCGAGACCTAAGAGATAAGTATCCTTCGTTTCGCGATCGCTCGGAAATTCCAGAAGTGGCAATTGAAGTTTCCTTGCAACCGTGGAAAGCCTTCCAACCAGATGGAGTAATTTTATTTTCTGATATTGTCACCCCATTACCTGGTTTGGGCATTGACATGGATATTGCCGAAGGTAAGGGTCCAATCATTCACTCACCTCTCCGCACTCAAGAACAAATTGATCTTCTACATCCCCTAGAACCAGAAGCAGCTCTACCATTTATCAAGACAATTTTGCAAGCGCTACGTTCTGAAGTAGGCGATAAGTCAACAGTGTTGGGCTTTGTGGGTGCGCCGTGGACGTTAGCAGCTTATGCAGTGGAAGGAAAAGGTTCTAAAACCTATTCCATCATCAAAAACATGGCATTTTCAGATCCGACGATATTGCATCAACTGTTAGCTAAATTAGCAGATGCGATCGCGATCTATGCCCGCTACCAAATTGACTCTGGCGCTCAAGTTATCCAAATGTTCGACTCTTGGGCGGGTCAATTAAGTCCTCAAGATTATGACACCTTTGCTCTTCCCTATCAGCAGAGAGTTTTCCAGCAAGTCAAGCAAACCCACCCCGATACACCTTTGATTTTGCTAGTTAGCGGTAGTGCCGGTGTGTTGGAAAGAATGGCACAATCTGGCGCTGATATTGTCAGTGTAGACTGGGCTGTGGATATGGCAGACGCACGAGCCAGATTGGGTAAACAAGTCAAAGTTCAAGGAAATCTTGACCCAGGCGTGTTATTCGGCTCTAAACAGTTTATCCGCGATCGCATTCTCGATACCGTTCGCAAAGCTGGTAATTGGGGTCATATTCTCAATCTTGGTCACGGTGTATTACCAGAAACTCCCGAAGAAAATGTCGCTTTCTTCTTTGAAACGGCAAAGGAACTTAATCTTGCAGGAGTCAAGAATTAGGATTTATGAGTTATGAGTTATGAGTCAGGAGTTATAAACTATAAAGTTATCAGTTGCGAGGTGCAAAGTTATCTTTTATTCTTAACTCCTCACTTCCAACTCCTCACTTTATTAATAACTCCTGATTCGGAACTTTTAACTTTATTCTTAACTCTTTAGTTGTAACTCCTAAATTTTGAAAAATTTTCTATGAGCCAGAAACGGATTTTAGTAACTGGTGCAAGTGGTTGTGTAGGTCATTATTTAACAGAAGCCTTAATTAAAGAAACAGATCACGAACTCTATCTACTAGTTAGGAACCCAAGCAAACTGCAAATTGATACCAAGGTACGTTCAGGTATCAACGTTTTACAGGGTGATATGCAAAATATTCGCCAGTTTGCCGATTTGCTATCCACAATTGATACAGCGGTACTCACAGCCACAGCTTGGGGTGGTGATGAGACATTTGATATTAATGTCGTTAAGACAATAGAATTGCTCGAACTGCTAGATCCAGAACGTTGCCAGCAGGTGATTTATTTTTCCACAGCTAGCGTTTTGGATCGGTATAATCAACCATTAAAAGAAGCCGGAGAAATTGGGACAGATTATATCCGTTCTAAATATGAGTGCTTAGAGAAAAAAGAAAAATTAGCGATCGCACCCAAAATTACCACAGTATTTCCCACTGTAGTATTGGGCGGTGATGCGAATAAACCCGATTCTGCTGTCACATCTGGCATTCCAGAAGTGACAAAATATATTAATTTGATTCGCTTTTTGGAAGCAGATGGCAGTTTTCACTTTATCCACGCACGAGATATTGCCACTGTCGTGCAATATTTAATTGATCATCCTCCCGAAAATGATCAACCACGTCGGCTTGTTTTAGGTCAAGCAAAGTTAACTGTTAATCAAGCAGTGAAAGAAGTTTGTGCTTATTTGGGCAAAAAGATTTACTTTCGCATACCCATATCCATAGCATTGGCTAATTTGATTATTGTTCTGTTCCGCATTCAAATGGCCGCTTGGGATCGGTTTTGCATGAACTATCGGCATTTCACCTATGAAAAATCCATCAATCCCGGTAGTTTTGGCTTGCCAAATTATTGTGCAACCATGAGCGATGTTTTAAAAATTAGTGGTATTGAAAAGGCTAAAAACTGGTTATGATGTGTCGCTTTTGACAACGTTTGTAAAATATTAGCAGAAACCTATCCTACGGATTTTGCGCGTTGGCTGCTAACAGTCGAACCGCAAAAAATTAAAGTTTTAACAACCGAATTAAGTATTGAAGCAATTCGGGCTGACTCTGTTACGGAGAGGATATTATGCAAGAATCAGTTATTTATCAAGATATTTTGCAGAAGGGAGAACAAAAAGAAGCCTTGAAATTCTGTATGTCTTTACTTGATGAACGCTTTGGAAAAGTTGATTCGTCAACTAGTGAGCGAGTTAAAATTTTAAACAAAGAACAGCTAGAAGCTTTAGGTAGAGCTATTCTCAGAATTTCATCAATATCTGATTTAGTGACTTGGCTAGACCAGCAAGAAAGTAATTGAGAAATTACCTCTTTCCCCTCTGCTCTCTGCTCCTTAGTCCATCCCATTTGAGGTAAAAATAAAACAACTTTAATAAAAAGTCAATAACTCTTTATTTTCGTTAGAGTGGGATAACAATCAAAGTGTGAGGATTGATACTACATGCGAATCTTGTTAATGTATCCAATATTTCCCAAAACCTTTTGGTCTTATGAAAAAATCTTGGAGTTAGTCGATCGCAAGGTTTTATTACCACCTCTAGGTTTAGTAACAGTGGCAGCGATTCTGCCCCAAGAATGGGAGTTTAAGCTGGTCGATCGCAACATCCGCCCAGCAACAGAAGCAGAATGGGCGTGGGCAGATGTAGTAATCCTCTCTGCAATGATTGTCCAAAAACAAGATTTACTTGACCAAATTCAGGAAGCAAAAAAACGTGGTAAGCTAGTCGCAGTTGGCGGCCCCTACCCAACCTCTGTACCTCATGAAGTTGAAAATGTTGGCGCAGATTTTCTGATTCTGGATGAAGGGGAAATCACGCTACCCATGTTTATTGAGGCAATCAAAAGGGGAGACACATCTGGGACTTTCCGCGCCACAGAAAAACCTGATGTCACAAATACACCAATACCCCGTTTTGATTTATTAGAATTGGATGCTTATGACATGATGTCGGTGCAATTTTCGCGTGGGTGTCCCTTCCAGTGCGAATTTTGCGACATCATTGTTCTCTACGGGCGCAAACCACGCACCAAAACCCCGGCACAACTTTTAGCAGAGTTAGATTACCTCTACGAATTGGGTTGGCGGCGGGGTGTGTTCATGGTGGATGACAACTTCATTGGCAACAAGCGAAATGTGAAATTGTTGCTGAAAGAGTTAAAAGTCTGGATGGCAGAACACAAGTATCCTTTCCGATTTGATACTGAAGCTTCAATTGACTTGGCACAAGACTCAGAAATGTTGGAGTTGATGGTTGAGTGTGGTTTCGCGGCGGTGTTTTTGGGAATCGAAACGCCGGATGAAGATAGTTTGCAAATGACCAAAAAGTTTCAGAATACTCGCAGTTCTCTAACTGAGGCAGTGCAAACCATCATCAAAGCGGGATTGCGCCCAATGGCTGGGTTTATTATCGGCTTTGATGGCGAAAAAACAGGTGCAGGCGATCGCATTGTCCGCTTTGCAGAACAAGCAGCAATTCCTTCAACTACCTTTGCCATGTTACAAGCGTTACCGAACACCGCGCTTTGGCATCGCCTGAAAAAGGAAGGACGATTACGGGAAAATCAAGATGGCAACATCAACCAAACAACATTGATGAACTTCCTGCCCACCCGTCCCCTGGAAGAACTTGCACGAGAATATATTGAGGCATTTTGTACTTTATACGACCCAGTACAATACTTGGATCGCACCTATCGCTGTTTCTTGATGATGGGTTTGCCAAGTTGGAAAGCGCCAGCGAAAATGCCAGAATGGATAGTTGTGAAAGCGTTGCTAATTGTGATTTGGCGACAAGGAATCAAACGGGAAACCCGCTGGAAATTCTGGCATCATTTGTTCAGTATTCTCAAGCGGAATCCTGGAGTTTTTGAGCATTACCTCGCTGCTTGTGCCCACAACGAGCATTTTCTAGAATATCGCCAAATTGTCCGCGATGAAATTGAAAGTCAGCTAGCTGAGTATTTAGCACAAGGTGTAGAAAAACCTTATGTGTTAGTAAAGGAAAAAGCTGAGGAAAAAGCTGAAGCAGTAGTCAGTTAAGGGTGGTAACGGGTAATATTAAATAAATTACTTATTACCCGTTTTTAATTAAAAGTATATGAATGTAATGTCTGGTTTAAATTACTTTATAACCATGCGCTTAAAATAGTACTCTCCTAACTTAATCAGCAGGGGAAGAAGCGGTGTAACTACAGAAAGCAAGTATTGACGCAAGGTTGTAACATCAAAAGGCCACACAGGAAATTCATTAGTCAATGTGTAGAGAGAACGCAATTCTTGAAGTTTAACAGCTTCTTTCTTCAAGACTTCTCCATCGCTACTCAAGCTTGTGTGAACACGCTTATAATCTGCTTGAAACTGCTTCGCAATCTCGCCTAGCAACTCCTCTTTAGCTTTTTTCATACCTCTACGGGCGGCAAGGAGAGGGCCAAAAAAACATATTAACGATATGGGAAGATATAGCAGAATTATTAAATTAAAATACCAATACTCCTGAGCTATTCCTTGACTAATAAATTGATACTTACCCAGTGTGATCATCGTACCAGCTATAGCTGCTAGATAAGCTGTATTCAGGGAATATTGACTCAACAGACTTAACCCACCACAGCGATCGGGATGGAGTGGATTGATCTTAAGTTGCTTATTACCCAAAAGTTCATGCAGTAACCAAACATTAGTTGTTAAGTTCCAGACTAATACACTTCCTGCGTAAAATATTGCAACAGCATTAATCGCACCCGTCAGGGCAGGAATTACTCCATCAGATCCTGTCCAGTTGTAAACATCTTGCTGTACGGAGAAATACCAGATTCCAAAAGCGATCGCTGTTCCTAACGCCAAAAATTGACGCCACGACTTTTGGTATAGTGATAATACCAAGTTAATTTCTACTTCGTCAATATCAACAATATCTGATTGTTCAAGGTACTGAATTAGCCGATATATTGCCTTAAATGACCACAGGTAGTAGCCAAAGATGACTGGATTAAGCAAGCAAATCCACACCCAGGCAAACCAATCCTGTAGCAATCCTAAGTGTTTTTCATGCAATATCAACGTCTTACTTACCGTAGCAGCAATTAAATAAACACCAGATGTAATGATGATTGAAAGCATTCCTAAACTGACAGGTGTCAATTTGCATTTGTCAATTAACCAACGGGCTACAGGATCAGCGTGATAAAAGTCTTGCTCTTGCATACTGTTTCTTAAAACTAATATGCTATCCTCTTTTTCTAAATTATTATTCAATTTTATACTTATGTTTACTTATATCTACTTATATTGACTTGTATTAGCTATTTTGCTTTTCCAATCCCAGTTATTTGAAAAATTAACTCTGCTGCTTTATTCATTAACGAAGTGTTTATCTCAAGTTGATAATTCCCCTGTTTTAAAATCTCCGCCACAACTTTACTGAAATCTGCATTACCTTTTCTTGCACCCAAACCATTAATTGCACATTCAATTTGCCTCACGCCACAACTTAAGGCAATAAGTGAATTATCTACCGCCATACTTAAATCATCGTGACAGTGTACTGAAACGACGGCTTGATTAATATTTGGAACTCGATTAAAAATCATTTGTAGAAGTTGTGAAAACTCTTCTGGTGATGCCAAACCTAAGCTATCAGGAATACTAATAGTGTTAGCACCACTTTTAATTGCAGTTTCAATAGATTTACACAAAAAATCTGGCTCACTTCTGGGAGCATCAAAAGCACTCCATTCTACATCATTACAGTAATTGCGTGCCAAAGAAACACTCTCTTTAATTGTTTTTAATACTTCTTCTTTGCTTAATTTAGATTGATTTTTAAGATTTACTGGAGTATAAGTGTGAATTCTACCTTTTATAGCTGGTTTAATTGCTTCAGCAAGAGTGATTATTTCATTGGGATTGGAACTTGCTAGCCCACAAATAGTAGAATTTTTAATTATTTTAGAAATATTAAAGACTTCATTGAAATCTTTTTGAGAACTTCCTGGATAACCAACTTCAATAATATCTACTCCCATTTCTTCAAGTAATTGGGAGATGATAATTTTTTGTTGCAGATTCATTTTGATACCAGGCGTTAATTCTCCGTCGCGCATTGTAGTATCAAAAATAATTACTTTGTGATTATTTATTGACATATTTCGAGATAAAGCGATCGCTGACATCAAATGTAATTTTAAGGAATATCTTCACTTAAAAAACTATCTCTAAATCCCAATAACCACTGACAACACGAACAATTTCTACACCATCATCAATGGGACGATAGAATATTAAGTAATCTTATACCGGAAAAGTCCGTAAACCACTAGCAAAGTTATCGCAACTTTGCCCCATATTAGGAAAATCAGCCGACAGTTCACACTGCTGTTTGATTTTTTCGTTGAGTCTTCGAGCTGCATCAGGATTATAGCGAATAAGAGTATTAAAATAATTCGTAATGACGCTCGATGACTCGCTACCGCTTCGCTAACGTAGTTCGTAATTCTTAATTAAGTTTTGTAACGGATGTTTTGTCAATTTAACTGTCTTAACTGTCTTAACTGTCTAGTTAACTGTCTTAACTGTCTTAAATGTCCATTTTAATGTCTTAAGTGTCTACTTTTAGTGTTTTAAGTGCTATTGCATTTTATTGATAAAGCTGAGATTATTTGAGAGTAAAGATTAAGCACTTTGCCATACTACTAGCTTTGTATATTTTTGAATCGCAAGAACCACGTGATTATGTGATTACTTCTCTACGAGACGCTGACGCGAACGCTCCGCTATTGCTGCGCTCGTAATGACAATTTAAGGGGTCTATAACGCCTGAAACCCTTGCAGATAGTACTTGTGTGTACACCGTAGCCTTAAAAAGGGGGGATCTAAAAGTGCCTAAAGTCACAGCGAAACACTTTTCAAACAACCTCTTAATCGACAAGTATTGAAGCACGTTGTTTTTAAAAAAGCTAGTTGATTTAATAAAAAAATTAATCTTTGGTTATAAAATATTAATTTCCTATCAATTGCCTAATTAAGGCAAAAATACGTTTAACACAGGTAGTTCATAGATATTTACCAACAAACATAGTTTATTCATCTATTTCATTGATTAATTAGAATTACGAATCATCCTATTTGGAGATTAAAATATTGTGACAAACCAAGTATATAGGCAATCAGTTCTAACATTTGATGGTCAAGATGATTACATAGATTTTGGGAAAAAGGATTTTGCTGGTGTTTTTGATCAAGGAAGTTCAGCTTTTACGATTTCAGGATGGGTGAATCCTCAGCAGCTAACAGATAAAGCCACCACTTATGGAACGCGCAATGTTTTTTTTGCTCGTTCTTCAGATCGATATAGTGATAATTTTGAGTTCGGCATCAGTGAATCAGGGAACCTAGATGTATTCATTGATGAGACTCTTGAGAGGAAAATTAAAACTTTTGGCAATGGAGAATTAACTATTGGGCAATGGCACTTCTTTGCCATTGTTTTTAATAAAGGTCAACTGAGCATATATCTTGATGAAAATGAGTATTTTGGGTACTTTACAGGTAACTCTTTAAACAAAGCAACTAGCTCTGTGACACTGGGCGCGACTTTACACAACAACATATTTTTCACAGGTCAATTAGCAAATATTAGCGTCTGGAATTATCCCTGTCCCCCAGCGGAAATCCAAAGGCATCGTGATCAGCCTTTAGTTGGGAATGAACAAGGATTAGTCGCTTACTGGACATTAAACGAAGGACAAGGAAAAACTGTAAAAGACCAAACTGAAAATGGTCTTGATGGAAACTTGCGTGGCAATCCTAGTTGGGATGTAGCACAACTTCCATTTGGAATTACACAATCATCGAACGAGAGCGAGACACAAAATCAGGCAGCCACTAGTTCCGAGGAAGAAAAACCTGCGGAAACTGTGGTGCTGGAGGAAGAAAGCCAATCTGTTGCAGAAGTTGTCTCCGTTGAAGTAATTGCTGTGAGTGTAACCGAGTTGCAGCAAGAGTCCGTTGAGGTTTCTCCAATTGTAGAAACTGACATCCCAACCCAGGCGACAACTGTGTTAGCGCCAGAGGAGCGTCACCCAAAGGCAAAAAAAGGGACAAAAAAACAGAGCGAAAAATCTGTGAGCATTCAAACTCCCCAGCTAAAAGAGGAGAAAGCCGAAACAGTTCCAGTCGATATACCACAGCAAACATTAACTCAGGAGCGATCGCCAAAAACTATGAATACGAAAGCTAATCCCAAATACAAAATACTTGCTATTGATGGCGGCGGTATTCGGGGCATTATCCCAGCCCTGGTACTAGCAGAAATTGAAAAGCGGACACAAAAGCCGATTTTTAGTTTGTTCGATTTAATTTCTGGCACTTCCAGCGGCGGAATTCTGGCACTCGGATTAACTAAACCCCGATTGGATTTAGAAGCCACTGATAGCTCACCCACCGCCCAATACAGCGCCGAGGATCTCGTCCAAATATATCTTGAGTATGGGGCTGATATATTTTACGAGCCATTTTGGGAACAAATACTTGGTCAACTAGAAGATATATTCGTCCAACCAAAATATTCTTCTGAAGGCAGAGAGGAAATTATCAGGCAATATTTTGGCGACACTCCTTTAGAAAATAATCTTAAAGAAGTTTTCGTAACTAGCTACGATATCGAGCAGCGAATTCCCATATTCTTTACTAACAAAATCGAAAAGCAACAGACAGAATCGAAAAGATTCCGCAAGTTATGCTCAGGTTTTACCCTCACAGATGCGGCATTGGCAACTAGTGCAACTCCGACTTATTTTGCTCCCTATCGCGTTGCCAGTTCTCATAATACCAACGGCTTCTATACTTTAGTTGATGGTGGAGTAGTCGCTAATAATCCAGCTAATTTGGCTATTTTAGAAGCGCAAATTAGTAGACAAGAAAATAAACAAGTTTTGAATATAGAGGATATTTTGGTAGTATCCTTAGGTACTGGTTCCCTGACGAGTGTCTATCCTTATGACGAAGTTAAAAAATGGGGACTATTACAATGGGCAAACCCGCTGTTAAATATTGTGCTTGACGGTGGCAGTGAAGTAGTAGCTGGAGAATTAGAAAGGTTGTTTGAGGCTAATAGTAAAGGTAGTAAAAGTTATTATTATCGATTTCAAACATTCTTAAAAAGTGAACTCGAAGCAATAGATAATGCCAAGCCAGAAAATCTGCGGGAGTTACAAACTTTAGCTCATACACTGATTCAAGAAAAAAGTAAAGAAATTGATGAGTTAATTAGTATTTTATTAACCTAAATCTGAGCTTTTCTTAATGATAATGGAGTGAAACCAGTAATTTTCTTTCTTTATGCAGCCAATTGCAATTTTAAAGGACGTAGCGACGATCCAACGGGCAAAAATTATTTAGCCTCACCAAGAAAAGTGGCTATCTCTGCTGTAAATGGGAAAATTAGCGATCGCTTTGATTGAACTGGGGATTAGGGACTGGGGATTGGAACCCCAACTAAATCCAACTATCAGAGCGGGGTAAATTAGAGATAAAATTCAAAAAATATTAACCCAATCTGAGCGTGAATGACTTTTATCTAGCTTAGTCTAGATTTTGAGATAAGTTTCTTTATTTACAAAGACTCTATTCTCGTACTCTTAGTAATGTTTGTTTTAACCAAGAAAAAAAGGATTTTAGGTAATTACAATGGACGAAATCGTTAAAAAACTTGCTGGTCTGGGTCTTCCTGGCATCATTCTCGTGATTTTAGCAGTCACATCAGCAGGTAGTAATGCTGCTATTGTTGCTGCCCTCACAGCCTTGGGAGGTCCCTTGGGCATCGTCGGAGGTATAGGTATA
>JBGTMK010000310.1:0-6331 GCA_041743605.1 Nostoc sp. | reverse complement strand
GAAGTTCCTTGCTCATAGCGAAAGTCATCTGAAGATGACACTTTAGATAATTTTGCTACTTCCAAACAGAAACGCCTTTTAATTGGCTCTCTTTACAGTACTCTACAGCAGCAGACTTTTTTAGCAGCAGCTAATGTCGGTATGTACCATACAGACGGTCAAGCTGCAATTGTACCCGACGTTTTTCTCAGCTTAGATGTCCAAGTACCTGAAAATTGGTGGGAGAAACAAAATCGTTGCTATATGATTTGGCGTTTTGGCAAACCTCACGAAGTTGTGCAACTTATAAACTCATTTATACGATGCCAAGCCTTCTCTAATAAATCAGGATCATCTGCATCAAACCATTGAATTTGGGGATAAGCTCGGAACCAAGTGCGTTGTCGCTTGGCAAATTGTCGTGTATGCAAAATTGTTAATTCTTTCGCTTCATCCAAGGAAATATCCCCAGCCAAATATTGCTTGATTTCTTGATAGCCCAAAGTATTCAACAAAGATAAATCAGCGCCATATTTTTGACGAAGATTCTCTACCTCAGCAACCAAACCATTTGCTATCATCTGTTCAGTACGCTGTTGAATACGAGCAGCCAATTTTTCAATATCGCAATCTAAACCAATTTGCAAAATCGGATAATTCGGTGGATTCTCCCCTTGCTGTTTTGAAATCGGATATCCAGTAACATAATATACTTCTAATGCTCTTAAAGTTCGCACTAAATCATTGCTATGAATTTTTTGTGCGGCAACGGGGTCAACTTGTTGTAGCATTGCGTAGAGTTGTGGTTGACCGAGAGATTCCAACTGCGATCGCAATTCTGTTTGTGGTGCAACTCTCGGAATTTTCATCCCTTGGACAATAGAACGTATATATAAACCAGTGCCACCAACTAGAAACAGTGGGGTAACATCAACAGAAGCAATTAAGGCTTGTGTTTGCTCCTGGTAGTCTGCTACTGTCATCATGTCTGTTGGATCGCAGATATCTATTAGATAATGCTGCACCAATTTTTGTTCAGCCACAGTTGGTTTCGCCGTCCCAATATCAAACTCACGATAAACTTGACGAGAATCAGCACTGAGAATTACAGAACCCAACCGCATCGCCAAAGCCAAAGCCAAACCTGATTTACCCGTTGCCGTCGCCCCACAAATCACAATTAATTTAGTCATTAGTCATTAGTCATTTGTCATTTGTATGGGGCATAAGGAATAAAATTGTTCAATAATTCCCTCATCTCCCCCTGCTTCCCCTGCTCCCCTGCCCCTTTGCTCCTCTGCCCCTCTTCCACGGTACTGCAACCCCAGTATAAACTTCTCTTGAAAATGCCCTACAGACGCCAGCAAGGCTTTTGTGTTACAATTTTGGAGTGTTTTTACTTTTATTCGCCTTTTGGCGAGTTCAACCCCACGCATCAGGAGAGTTTACATGACGAGCAGTTACAGTGCCGATCAGATTCAAGTTCTGGAAGGTCTGGAAGCCGTCCGCAAAAGACCAGGAATGTACATCGGTACCACTGGGCCGCGAGGACTCCACCATTTAGTTTACGAGGTGGTGGACAATTCAATCGATGAGGCTTTGGCGGGTCATTGCACTCATATAGAGGTGGATATCAACGCTGATGGTTCCGTAACTGTAACAGATGATGGTCGCGGTATTCCCGTCGATACTCACTCGCGCACCGGGAAATCGGCTTTGGAAACCGTGATGACGGTATTGCACGCCGGTGGTAAGTTTGGCGGCGGTGGCTACAAAGTTTCTGGAGGATTACACGGGGTTGGTATTTCTGTTGTCAATGCCCTATCTGAAGTTGTAGAAGTTACAGTTTGGCGAGATAAAAAGGTTTATCTTCAGCGCTATGAACGCGGTATCCCAGTTAGTGAACTGCAAGTAAAGCCTTACAAGGAAGCTAGAACTGGAACTTCTGTTACTTTTAAGCCAGATACACAAATATTCACTGTTAGCATTGAGTTTGATTACATCACTTTATCAGGTCGCCTACGGGAATTGGCGTATCTGAATGCGGGTGTCAAAATTACCTTTACTGACAACCGTCTAGAATTACTAAAAAGCGATACACCGAAAGTAGAATCCTACAATTACAAGGGTGGTATTAAAGAATATATCGCCTACATGAACCGCGAGAAGCAACCGCTGCATGAAGAAATTATCTATGTGCAAGGGGAACGGAACAATGTACAAGTGGAAGTTTCACTGCAATGGTGTACTGATGCTTACACGGATAATGTGCTAGGTTTTGCTAACAATATTCGCACCGTAGATGGTGGTACGCACTTAGAAGGGTTAAAAGCGGTTCTGACTCGGACATTAAATGCGATCGCTCGCAAGCGCAATAAAATTAAAGATAATGAACCTAACCTCAGTGGCGAACACGTCCGCGAAGGTTTGACAGCCGTAATTTCCGTTAAAGTCCCAGATCCAGAATTTGAAGGACAAACCAAAACTAAACTTGGTAATACCGAAGTACGGGGAATTGTCGATTCTTTAGTGGGAGAAGTCCTCACTGAGTATCTAGAGTTTCATCCTGCTATAGCCGACTCAATTTTAGATAAAGCTATCCAAGCTTTAAAAGCAGACGAAGCAGCCCGTCATGCACGGGAATTAGTTCGCCGCAAATCGGTACTAGAATCTTCGCCATTACCTGGTAAATTAGCCGATTGTAGTTCTCGCGACCCCAGCGAATCTGAGATATTCATCGTGGAAGGGGACTCAGCAGGTGGGAGTGCAAAACAAGGACGCGATCGCCGCACTCAAGCAATCTTGCCTCTACGTGGTAAAATTCTTAACATTGAAAAAACTGACGATGCCAAAATTTATAAAAATAACGAAGTTCAATCGTTAATTACAGCACTTGGTTTAGGTGTCAAAGGTGATGAATTCGATTCCACTCAACTGCGTTATCACCGCATAGTCATTATGACGGATGCTGACGTAGATGGAGCGCACATTCGGACTTTGTTGTTAACATTCTTCTATCGATATCAGCGGGCACTCATCGAACAAGGCTTTATTTATATTGCTTGTCCCCCACTGTTTAAAGTAGAACGGGGACGTAATCATGAGTATTGCTATAGCGATCGCGAAAAAAATCAAGCGATCGCCAAATTTCCGGCTAACGCCAACTACACCATCCAACGCTTCAAAGGTTTGGGTGAAATGATGCCACAACAACTCTGGGACACCACTATGAACCCAGATACTCGTAAAATGAAACAAGTCGAAATTGAGGATGCCGCCGAAGCCGATCGCATCTTCACAATTTTAATGGGCGATCGGGTCGCACCCAGACGAGAATTCATCGAAACCTATGGCTCTAAACTCAACTTCACCGATCTAGATATCTAATATCAGCAGTCCTAAATCATTCGTAAAAAACAAGATCCCCGATTTCTTTGAGAAATCGGGGATCTTTGGCTTTAAAGTCTTAATTGACATTCCCAAAACAAACCTTTGCTAAAGATTTTATATCCCAAATACTATAAAAACTACCTCTTTTGGCTGATGACAAACTAGGAAATATATAAATCTTTTATATTAATAATTTTTTCATACTACAAACTATGTCGTTAGAGGAGTGACTATATCCATAAATTTATTAACTATTGTTAATAATTCCTTATGTAACTGGATTCTACACAAAGCTATGAAAGCGAACAAAAGCATAGTAGAAAAAGCATTATTCAATATTATTGGCATAGCGAGCTTAGTTGCTCTGTCTGCTTGCGCTCAACCTGTCACAGAAACTCCTACTGCAACTGTCCCTCCCGTTGCCCAAACCCCCATAACAACCGTTCCTCCCGTTACACCAACTCCTACTGCCACCACTGCCAACCAAAATTTAGCAGAACTGGCAACATCCGCAGCTAGTCAAGGACAGTTTAAAACTCTCATCCAAGCAGTGCAAGCTGCTGGCTTAACTGAACAATTGTCTACACCAGTCCCTTACACAGTATTTGCACCGACTGACGCCGCTTTCTCTGCTTTACCGAAAGCTACTCTAGACCAACTCTTGCAGCCAGCAAACAAACAACAATTAGTCAGCCTTCTGGCCTACCATGTCGTCCCTGGGGGAACTACCTCCCAGCAATTGACATCTGGAGAAGTTAAAACAGTTGAAGGTAGTACCGTGAAAGTAACGGTTGATCGTGCCAGCAACTCAATTACAGTCAATAACGCTAAAGTGACTCAGCCAGATATCCCAGCTAGCAACGGCATTGTTCATGTAGTTGACCAGGTACTTCTGCCACCTAATTTTGCTGCAAGTCTAAACACTACCGCCACACCATAGCAATTCAAACATTGCTCATAGTTTCCAGTTTTCGTTAAGAGTAGGTTTGAAAGCCATCCTGATTTTCAACTAGACGCTAATAATCAATCAAAAATTTAGGTTGACTTGTCACACAAGTGGTAAGTCAGCACTACATAATAACAAAAATTCTAAATTTCTTAGTTAGTCAAAAAAACATATAATTCGCTTCTTGTCAATACTTTCCAAACCATCAATGTTCGAGTGTGAGCAAAACTACCAATTTTATTGGAAATTTAGCCAAGATAATACTCTTTGCTCTAACTCCCCGATTAATTTCGTCCACCAGCTAGAAACACATTTGTTATCCTCTAAGAAAATAACTGAATATCATCTATCAAACAGCAAATAGTAAGTATTTTGAGGATTTATCACCATAAGATGACAGAAATTCACTGGAATAAAAGTATTTAAATTTACAATTAAGTTACGCAAAACAACTTTGTAACTAAATTATCAAGCAATCTTCTGGGTTCTCTGTGTTCAAATTGATGGCTAGTGGAAGCACACACCATAAAGCTGAAAACTTGTTAATATCTTCATGTGGTGCTGTGGCGATCGCTATTGTATCGTATGTATCTAATGTACTTTTGCCTAAGATTAGGACTATATTGGCTAATTCACAGGACAAATTGTTTTTGAATTGATTAAAATATCCTTGTATACAATAAGAAGAGTTTGTCAAGTTTCATAGGGCTGAAATCGCCACAGTGCGCTAACGTGTGAATAAGACCGAATTAGTTAAACCTAAATTGATCTCCTATCGGTCGATTCTGCCACTACCTCAACTCCTCAGTTAAGGTAATGAGTAAGTAGAAGGTTAACTGGTTTAAGGCAAGCACCACCACACTTGTTGTATTTACCCAACGACAAGACCCTCTTTAGTCTAAGGAATGCGTAATTTATGAAGGAAATGTAAAAATGGGTAGGTTAAGACGAATAGTCTGAGTTAACATAAAATGCACTCTTCCTCAGTAATTAATGTTGTGTAAAATACATGAAATTTGGCAAAAGCAAGCGTACTTACTTCGTAATGTAATAAGAGCGTCACTGCAATTCCGAAAAGTGGAGAAAAATTTCAGGGTATTAATCCCATTTTTAATGTCTTTTTGGTGAACGTGGCTAACAGTTGCTTAATGAATTCATGATTAATACACAAAAAGAGTGCAATTTCTGTGAAACAGGCTACAATCGGAAGAGTCTTTATAGGAAAATCTGCCAACAGTATGAACTCATTTGTATAGAGTGGCAAATTTTTTGACAAGGGCGAGTATTTTTTTTAACCAGTTAGTTGAAAGCAGTATGTCATAGCAACACATATAACATTTACGAAAGTGAGCAAATCACCTTTAGTAGTTGCTTAAACTAAAGTAAAAACCCCTCCTAACGGAGGTGTAAAATGTCCGAAAATATCTCTGGCAAATCTGCCAAAAAGCTTATTTTCGGTTGATAACTAGCTCGTTTATAAAGAGCAGTAAACACATCTTGAGTAATTGATTCTGCAAGGAGCATGAGGAACGCGGCATGAACCAGGCTAACAACGTACTCGAAAGCATATATCAGCCTGACCTAGAAATAATAAATCAGCCTGAGCTCGAGTTAGAAGAACTCTTAATAGACGATGAAGAGGACTTGCTGATCATCGATGAAGGTGACGAGGAATTTTTAGAGCCTCAGTCTGATGAGGACGACGCAAAGTCTGGAAAAGCCGCTAAATCGCGTCGTCGGACACAAAGCAAGAAAAAGCACTATACCGAAGATTCAATTCGGCTTTACTTGCAAGAAATTGGTAGAATTCGTCTGTTGCGGGCAGACGAAGAAATCGAATTGGCGCGGAAAATAGCCGATTTGCTGGAATTAGAAAGAGTCCGCGAAAGACTCTGTGAGCAATTAGATCGCGATCCTCGAGATAGCGAATGGGCAGAAGCAGTACAACTGCCACTACCAGCCTTTCGTTATCGCCTCCATGTTGGTCGTCGGGCGAAAGACAAGATGGTGCAATCT
>JBGTMK010000309.1:0-14788 GCA_041743605.1 Nostoc sp. | reverse complement strand
ACCTACTAGCTAATCAGACGCGAGCTCATCTTCAGGCAGTTAACCTTTCACCTTTCGGCACATCCGGTATTAGCCACCGTTTCCAGTGGTTGTCCCAGACCTAAAGCCAGATTCTCACGCGTTACTCACCCGTCCGCCACTAAATCCGAAGATTCCGTTCGACTTGCATGTGTTAAGCATACCGCCAGCGTTCATCCTGAGCCAGGATCAAACTCTCCGTTTTGTTGTGTTTCGAGTTTGTGGCTCTGAAAAAAATATTTTCCAGAATCCTAGTTACAATTTCGATTATATTTTTGGGATTTCCCAAAAGCAAAATCTTTTGACGAGGATTGGTTTTTTCTTAAGCTTTCAAAGTATTATGTTTTTTAGGTTCAGCGGCCGTTAGCGTCTTTACGCTTCTCGACTTAACTAGAGTAACTATTCATCCCCTAGTTTGTCAAGGGGTAAATTTATTTTTTTTTTCTAAACGAGCAAATCGCTTGACTGGCATTACTTTCAGGAGAATGGCTTAAGCAACAGGAGGGAGGCGAGAACAAAATAGCTAAACTTGAGTGTGTGAATATAATACACGTTGCTTGTCCGTAATTGGAAACTGATGTAGGTTGAGTGATTATTGAAGAAGGTAGGAGTATTCTTGCTGGAGGGATTTGTCCTGAATCGAAATGCTTGAACTAACTATATACATATATTTATTATATTCAAGAGAACTTTTGGGAGCTTGTGGTTTAAGACTGTCATCCTACAGATGAGGCTTGTATGGACATTTACGCGATCGCCACCGTTACGTTCGCGGAGTATTTGGAAGAAAAGATCGGCGTTACAGTGAGTCTAGCGTGTAAATGGACTGCAAAATTTATAATGAGTTTTTGAGAAAAATCTAAAAACTAGACTAGGCAATAAATACAGATGATCCGACCGCGTAAGGTCTTTGCTCAACATTGGCTCAAAAGTGAAAAGGCGCTTGACGCAATTATTCAAGCAGCAGAGTGTACAGAAAGCGATCGCTCCATCAAAGGCGATCGCGTCCTGGAAATTGGCCCTGGAACTGGCATTCTGACTCGTCGTTTATTACGCTTAGTGCAATCTCTGATTGCAGTTGAAATAGACCGTGACTTATGCCAACTGTTGTCCAAGCAGCTTGGTAAGACTGAAAATTTTTTACTACTGCAAGGCGATTTTCTCACTCTAGATTTACCATCTTATCTGGCAGCTTTTCCCAATTTCCAAAAGCCAAATAAGGTAGTAGCCAATATTCCCTACAATATTACAGGGCCAATCATTGAGAAACTACTGGGTACGATCGCCAACCCTAACCCCGAACCATTTGACTCAATAGTGTTGCTGGTACAAAAAGAAGTAGCAGAAAGGTTGTATGCTAAATCAGGCTCAAAAGCCTTTGGGGCGTTGAGTGTGCGGGTACAGTATTTGGCTGAGTGTGAGTTAATCTGCACAGTTCCAGCAGCCGCATTCCATCCACCACCAAAAGTTGATTCAGCAGTGGTACGATTACGCCCCCGAAAAATAGAAATACCTGCGCTTAATCCCCGACAGTTAGAGAATTTCTTAAAGTTGGGGTTTGGTGCCAAACGCAAAATGTTACGAAATAATTTGCAATCTGTGATAGAACGCGATCGCTTGAGCCACTTACTGGAACAATTAAAAATAAATCCCCAAGCTAGAGCCGAAGACCTCAGCGTTCAGCAATGGGTAATTCTAGCAAACGAATTAGGAGTGGGGAGTGGGGAGTAGGGAACAAGGCAGATTTTTTCCCATTCCCTATTCCCCATTCCCCATTCCCCATTCCCCATTCTCAGAAAATGCATTCCTACAGTCTAATTGCCCCTGCTAAAATCAACTTGTATCTGGAAATCATTGGTAATCGCACCGATGGCTATCACGAGTTAGCCATGATACTTCAGAGTATCGGACTTGCAGACCAAATTGATGTTCGTTCTATTAGCACTGACAATATCCGTGTTCACTGCAACCACCCACAAGTACCGACAGATAAAAGTAATCTGGCATACCGCGCAGCAGAATTAATGACGAGGCAATTTCCCGAAGCCTTTGCTAAATATGGAGGCGTGGAGATTACCATCAACAAGCAGATTCCTGTCGCTGCTGGGTTGGCTGGGGGTTCGACGAATGCAGCAGCTGTGTTAGTGGGGATAGATTTACTGTGGAAGTTGGGGCTAACTCAGTCAGAATTAGAGGAGTTGGGAAGCACACTCGGTTCAGATGTACCATTTTGTGTGGCGGGTGGAACTGCGATCGCAACAGGTAGAGGTGAGCAACTTTCTCCACTGCCAAGTCTGGATAGTATATATATAGTATTGGCAAAATACCGCAGTCTAGAACTTTCCACCGCTTGGGCATACCAAACTTATCGACAGCAGTTTGGTCATACTTATATTAGAGATAGCGACAACTTGGCAGCGCGTGCTAATGTGGTTAATTCGGGAGCAATAGTAAAAGCTATCTTAGATAAAAATGCTGGACAAATTGCCCAAAAGCTGTATAACGATTTAGAGCGCATCGTATTGCCAGCCTATCCCCAAGTCTTGCAATTGCGAGAAGTGTTTGCAAACCAAGAAGGTGTTTTAGGAACAATGATGTCTGGTTCTGGGCCAACAGTATTTGCTCTTGTTGAGTCTCAACAACAAGCAGAACAAATTAAGCTGCAAGTGAGGGAAGCAATTCTTGATGAAGACTTAGAACTGTTTGTGACTAAGACAATTACACATGGGATTAAGGTGGCATCTTCAGTTTAAATAAATCTCTATGGTTAATGGAGCATAGGAAATAAACTGATGAGCTTTTAAATTGCATAGTTGAAATCGCTATAAAGATGTAAAAATGCAATTTTAATGACGATTAGTTAAGAACAAGAATTATTTATAATCCTCCAATCCAAAATATAAAATAGTTATGAATGACCAAGATTTAACGCCACAAACCGATGCTAAAGTACAGGTGACAGCAAGTCCGTTACGCTGTTTTACTGGGGCAGTGATTTCTGGAGGAATGGGATTTGCAGCGTATTCGCTGATGATTGCGATCGCTACAAATTTTGCTGCTAAACCTATCCATTCAATTAATCCATTAGTGGTGAAGATTTCTTCTGCTGTCCGCACTCTAGTGGTTGGTGTAGTTGCTTTAGGAAGCGGCATATTTGGTATAGTAGCAATTGGGCTGTTGGCTTTGGGAGTACAATTACTAGTGCAAGAGTTGAGCAAGCAAAAAAGTAGTGAAAACTAGTAATTTGTTTTTAATCAGCAACCCAAAGGCGCAAGTTTTTCTAACGCACCACGATTTGGGATGAATTGTAGCTTCGTGGTTCTAGAAGGCTGGAGAATTTGCTGCTGCTTTCGCCAAATTTTGGGAGAAAGTCCGTGGTATTGACGAAATTGCCGGGAAAAATGACACGTATTTTGATAGCCTAGGGCAATAGCAATCTGATCGATTGTCTGATTAGTATTTCTGAGTAAAGGACGTGCTGCTGCCATCCGGCGCTTGACAATCCAACCGTTCACGGTTTCTCCTGTTTGTTTGGCGACTCGGTTAGTCAAATAAGCAGGCGAATAACCAACTGCAAGAGCCACATCAGATAAAGTAATTCCTTGGCGATAATTAGCTTCAATAAAGTCGAAAACTGCTTGTAGTTGAGGAACAGATGGAAAAATGGACTCAGAGTTGAACGATGAAGGTAATGGTTGGGCGACTTTATAAGAGTTGGTAGCGTACCAGTGCCTTAAGAAAGCTTGCTTTTCTAATCGGATAGCGATCGCTTTGAGCAAATCCTCTATAGTAGAGGGTTTAGTAAGATAATCATCTGCTCCCAACTCCATACCTTTACGAATATCTGTTTGAGTATTACTACCAGTCAAAAAAATGAACGGAATGATTGCGGTATCAGAATCTTGGCGGAGACTAGCTAAAACGCTGTAACCATCCATATCTGGCATTTGAATGTCGCAAATCACCAAGTCTGGTAAATGCTCTTGTGCTTGCTGAATACCAGCCATTCCATCTTCAGCACCTATGGTGTCAAAACCTTGAGCCTCAAGAACCTCTAAGAAGAGATTGCGGGTAACAGCATCATCTTCGATTACAAGAATTTTTTTCGACGATTCGTGTATCATTTTTCCAACACTAAGATTTTTGTGGCAGGGAATGATGATCAAATTTTGTGCCGATTGTTCTGTAAAAACTGTAAGTGTTGAGTTGAAAATGGTTATTCATTAACAACTCAGAATACTACTATCAGGAAAGCAGTAAACATCAACTCAATTTCTGGCTCTAGCACCAATTGAGGGTTAGATTGAACTAACGTATTTATCGTCGCCAGAATCTATATTCTTAGTCACTCGGTTAAATGAGTCGGCATTATAGCCTTTAATGAGTTGCTAGCTAATTACAACTTGCTAAAATTCTAATGGTGCTATTGGCTAGTTCTAAGTAATTGGAATTAAAAAGAATCAGGAAATATTTATGATTTTAAAGATGATTTTACCAAATAAAAGATGAGATTTTTATATTGATAATATAAAGAAATTCTGGTCAAAATAGTTAGTTATAAATGATATACGAACGCTAATTATTATACTTCTCCGTAAAAACTGAGAAATAAGTCTGACAATTACTATCCATAGATAATACTTATTTTTATTTCTATTTAATTAGTTTTTAATTCATCACAAAACTATTTTTTTAATTCTTCTAATTGAGATACATTTACCCGAAAATTTATAGCTTTAATAGGTAGATTATTGTTCATCGATTTAACTGCTCTTAAATTTGCTCTCTTAGGCATCTAACAACATGACAACACAGCTTGTCATCTGTCACAAGGTATACATTTTTTTGACCAGTTATGTGCGAATGGCTTATAAATCTTCCAAAGGGAATAAAAAAATCAAGAAGATATGTATTAAATAATACATATTTTGGAATTTAAAGGTAGTTGCAACTGCTCAAAGGTCTAATTAGGGGACAGCACAGAAGGAATTTAATAAAGCACGTTTCATTAGCATATAAAACTTGATAATATCGATGTTCCCTTTGCAATGTTAAAGTTGGTTTTACGTTTAATGAAAACAAATAAGATTTTAAAAGCGAAAAAATAGACATATCTATCAAAAAATCGTTCATATACTCTTTTGCTGAAGATTGAGTAAGCTTAACGAAGAAGCTGCTTCTGCAATACGGTTTATCTAGTAAGAGCGGGTTTAGCAAGATATTTATGATGCTGGTTAGATCCGCCCCTACTTTTAATATCAAATCAATTTCTGATAGTTCTTAACTTTATCTAAGTTTACTAAGCAACATTTTGTACTCTTTTCTTTCAGATATATAAACAAGGTTTAATTCATCCAAAAGAGCGTCTTTTATGACTCAAAACATCACTGGTTATCAAACACAAATTGGGAAAAAAATCAATAATGAACAAATTGAGCAAATCCTGAAAGCAATTATTGCTGGCAAATATTCCTGGGCATGTGTTTTAATTTTGCGGTTTGCTGGCTACAATCCCATAGATTATATACCCTACCGCACCTATATTCGACTGCTCAAAAATAACTGTTTAGTTGAAAATTCAAAACAAAATCAAACTAATCATGAGGATTTAGAAGCGTTAACCCTCAAATCAACCTGGCTTCATCTCTAAAAATGGAAATAATTAAGACAGCGCAATTCCCAATACGGTTTGCTTAAGTTGCATAGTTCTTAAATATCATCAATTATTCCCCCTTTTTAAGGGGGAAATAGAGCCATTCTGAGCAAGCCTTTTTAAGTGGGTTGGGGGATCGAGTCTTATCCGAACCCTATTGGCACAATTCCTAGAAATTAATGTCAGTGATTCAGGCTATCTTCAAGAAATTTATCACAAAATTTTATGAGGAAAGGAAGAAGACTGAAAGCTTTAAATATTTGGTTATTCGCAGTCTTCTATTTGTTAAAGTCATTTTTACAAACAACGATTGAAAAGAATATCTCTAGGGTAGCCTGAAATTCCATAATTCATATTTTTTGGTCACTCCATCCTTAGTTATGACTTACCCATTTACCACCTCTAATGTTTATTTGCAACCCACTCTTAAAGAGATTATATGGCAGAAAAAGCATGAAGTCGCACAAATCCAGCAAGAGATGTCTTTGGCTTCTTTGCAACGTCAGTTAACGGCTGCACCAACTGTGCGAGATTTTCTCTCCGCTTTGCAACAGAGTCATTACCGACCTTGCATCATTGCAGAGCTAAAGAAAGCATCATTAATTCATGGAATTATTAAAGCAGACTTTGACCCAGTAGCGATCGCCAAAGCTTATGAGCGTGGTGGCGCAACTTGTATCTCTGTCTTCACAGATCATAAGTTCTTTCATGGTAGCTTTGAGATTTTACGCACCATCCGCTATCGGGTAGGATTGCCCCTACTGTGCAAAGAGTTTATTTTAGACCCCTGCCAAATTTATTTAGCACGAGCAGGAGGTGCAGATGCGGTACTATTGATTGCCGCAATTCTCTCAGATAAGGAACTGCAAAACTTTTTGCGAGTGATTCACTATTTGGGAATGAATGCTTTGGTAGAAGTCCATACCTTAGAAGAACTAGATCGGGTGCTAAAGCTTGATGATGTGCGCTTAATAGGAATTAACAACCAAAGTCTAGAAGATTTTAGCGTCAATATTGGCATAACTGGACAACTATTGGCGGCTAGGCGATCGCAACTACAAAACTTGGGCATTATCGTTGTTAGTGAGTCTGGCTTATATACACCTACTGATTTATCCCTTGTCGCTCAAGCTGGTACACATGCAGTTATACTTGGTGAGTCTTTAGTTAAACAAGAAGATGTGCAGCAGGGTTTACGTAATCTGCTCAAACCTACAGCTATTTTCAGATAAATAGATCATATTGATTAAATCAAGGGCGAGCATATCTTCATTTGTCGCCCCCCCCCTGCTTCTTCAGATCAAACTTTATTGGGATTGGCGTAGACTCCGAGCGGCTTATCGTCAGTGAACGGCAGATGTTGTAATTTCGGTGTATAGTATAACCCTCGAATTTAACAGATTTCGGGTTGACACTTTATAGACTGGCTCAAAATTCACAAATTTATGCGGAATTGATACCAGCGACACTGAAATTGATAGCAGCAACATCATTTTATGAGCAAAATGTATGAACACAACCAAGAGATATTCTTTACCCGTCATTTTTGCGACAATATTTATTAGCCTCAGCAGTTGTAGTTCTAACCCAACCACTCCTAATGTTGACAGCGGTACGCCATTACCTACCCCAACACCAACGAATAGCGTCTCATCTCAGACTCCCAGCCAAATTCCTAGCGTAGCTCAGTTGAGAGAAAAATCTCCTAATCAAGAATCTCCTAAAGAAAATACGCCTTCTTCACCAACACCTAAAGCTGTCACTAACAAAACTACCAACGTTACACTATATACAAGTGACACTCAATGTCAAGAACTAATCCCAGAAAATGTTTCAGTACCAGCTGAGGAACCAGTGACAAATGTAGTTAGTAAAATCTTAGAAAAACGAGATACAAGTGACTTTAGCTTGTCTGGATATCGTGTCAACATCAAAAATGGTATTGCTACAGTTGATTTGCGAATATCTCCTGATTCAAAGCGGCAAATAGCTTCTCTTTCTAGTTGTGAACAGTTTGCTCTCTTTGGTAGTCTCCGCAAAACCCTAACGAGTAATGCCCAATGGAATATTAAAGAGGTTCGCTTTACCGAGCGAGGTAAGGACATTGTTCTTTAGTTAAATATGGTAGTAAATGCTGTGATAAAGTTTTCCCAATCTGAACAGCTACAGGACTCATACATCAGCAGTTGCTAAAATAGTGGATGTTCTAGGCAATTGAAAACAGATGTAAATAGTGATATGCTTCTTTTTGGTCTTAAATTTATGGCAGCAGTTCGCGGGTGTAATTCAGTGGTAGAATGTCATCTTCCCATGGTGAACGTCGTGGGTTCGAGTCCCATCGCCCGCTTTACAGTTTATTATACATTCGCAAATTAGTGTCGTTTAGGCTATTTTTTTTCGCTGCCTTTTTGCGTAAGTGATACATATATTCTTAACTCTTAACTCCTAACTTTTCTACCCTCCCAGCGTCCGCGTATAAATTACCTGACCTTGAGAATCGTAGAGGAAAAGGGACAGGTTGGCATTGTCACTAATTACAGCTAAGGCTTCCCGTAAGATTTGCAAGTGATTGGTAACATCAACAGCAGTATCTGAGTTATCGTTATCATTTTCAGAATAAGGATTAACCAAGTTATTTTGCCTGATTTGGTCATACTCAGGGGTTAGCCGGACAATAATTCCTGCATTGTCCATGCTAAAAGTGCAAATCCGAATTCCATTAATACAGGTTTTATCTAAGTCAGTGCGGGTTTGTTGGAAACTACTAACAACTTGTACTTTTTCTTGTGCTTGTTTGAGGGCTGCTGAGTAGGGTTCGATGAGAGACTGAGCCTGAGTGTAGTACAAGCTATCTTCCGAAATCTGTTTAGCAGTTTGCAAAGCCTGATCCCAGTATGTCGCCGCAGCTTGCCATTGGTTTTGTTGCTGATATACTTTGGCTTGGTTGGCGGTGCTAAGGGCTTGTTGGTAGCTTTTGACAGCTAATCGTTCTTTAGTAGCGCGATCGCGTGCTACTACTAACTTAGGTTTATAATCTACCATCAGCTTTTGGGCATCTTGGTATCCAGCACTAGTCCGGGGAATGGTATTCAAGGTATTAACTACCACCAGCCAAGTAGACTGCACCTTTTGCCAGTCATTCAAAGATTTAGCAGTAGCTTGCCGCTTTTCGGCTGCAACAGCAACAGCTTTTGCTGCTGTTATTTTTTTCAGCCATTTTTCCTCAGCAGCTATCTGCTGATTTACAGCGTGCAAACGGACACGATAATTAAGTAATTTACCCTGCACCAGTCCATAGAGTTCACTACTGGAACTTATAGCTTCTAGTGGGGCTATAGCCTGTCGCCATAAGTGTTGTCTAGCCTGTAATTCCTCTAGACTAGATGCAGGAGTTTGAACTTTTTGTGTCGCCAAAGATGCTGTCTGCAAAGCCTTGACCACCTGGTTGATTTTTTCTGACCGCCCAGACAAACTTACTTTTAGTTCTTCTGACACCTGGTGACGGGGCGACCAACTAGGAATTACATTCAGGGCTGCACTGGCTGCTGCAAGTTGCTGTTGTATAACTACTAATTCTTTTTCAGACTTGGCGCGGCGCATCAGTTGCGGAGATTTTGTTTTTAATTGTGCAGCATTTTGTATTTCTTTACACTCAGACATCACACAAGGACGAGTCAAGAAGTAAGTACCACTACCTAAAACGACAATTCCCACCAACACTGCACCCAGCAGAATAGGTTTGACTTGGAATCCTGGCCTTGAAGCCGACAAATTCGGCACATCTGCAAACGGATCAAACAGTTCCTCTTCTTCAGTCTCATCGATTGATGGAAAATATGTCAGAGCCGATGAGGATGAATAAGATATTGCTTCCTCATCTTCTCCTACTCCCCCATCTCCCCATCTCCCCATCTCCCTATCCCCCCATTCCTCCGTCTGCTTCAGAGCTACGAAACATTTGGCATAAGGGAGTTGTTCACCAAAAACTCTGAGGAAACATTGCACTCGCTGCTCTTTGCGGGGTGCTAGAGACTGAAGTACTTCCTCAATAACTGCAAAAATTAGTTGAGCATCAACTATTACATCTGATGCGTGTTGCGTTAAAATCATTAACTCGTCTTTATTGACGGCACACTTAACCTCGAAGACTTCAGCCGTTGAAACTTCTGCAAGTAATTGTTCCTGCAAAGTTTTGGCTAAAAGCTGTAAATCTTCCTGCTGGACTGCTACTTTCATAGAGCTTTCCCGCTGAATTTCTATATTGTTTTGATTATTTTTAAGAGGATGAAACGAACTTTCTCGGTTTATTGAATGCAAATGCACAGTTTAACCAACCACAGCCTGAAAATCTGAACGACCAACTTTCTAACACAAATTCTGACTTTTAACCAAAAATAAAAAAAGCAGTTATTGTTCGCGCCGCTACATTTTCATAGCGCTAGATGCAAAATTAAATAATCTGTCTTCAGATATAAATTACAAATAAAAAATGGGAACAATAGAGTTTTTGAGTATTCTCACTGCATTATTTCGCGACAATAAAATTCATAGGAGCTACTGCTTTGCAAAATTCTAGTTGCAGAGCAGTTGTGACTAAATTATTTAAAGGTTAAGGAAATGATGCGATGTCAGAGGGTTTTGACAGAAATGCTAGTTATCTTCTATGCTGGGAAACTTACTGAAGAGATTAATTAAGTGTTGTGGCTCTGGCACAAACAGGTTGGCTATCGAAATTAATGTACCTCATTTGCTGAATTCGATAAAATTGATCCGTGAAAAATAAGTTTTTATAGCTGCCAAAAGCTTAATTATGTAATAAAGGTGCTGCAAAATATTAAGACAGCAATAAGCAAAAGCTTGGAAAGTGTCAATACTAAGGTGTATCAATGGATTTATTAGAGTATCAAGTTAAAGAATGGTTTGGGAAGATAGGCATTCCAGTATTGCCTTCCCAACGAATTGATCATCCTACAGATTTGAAACGTTTAAAAATTCGCTTTCCAATTGTACTGAAATCTCAGGTACATGGCGCGGAACGGGCAAAAGCAGGTGGAGTCAGGTTTGCCCAAACGACTATCGATGCGATCGCAGCTGCTCAAAATATTTTTAGTTTACCAATATGGGGCGAATTGCCGGAAGTTGTACTGGCAGAATCGCAATACGATGCCAACCAGGAATTTTATCTCGCAGTAGTTTTAGATACCGCTGTCTGCCGACCAGTACTTTTAGGTTGCAAAGAAGCAGACATCGATTGGGAATCCGCTGGGGAAAGAATGCACCATGTTGTCGTAGAACAAGAATTCTCGCCATTTTATGCCCGACGATTGGCTTTAAAAATGGGTTTGCAAGGAACGCTGATGCAGTCGGTAAGCAGCGTTGTGGAGAAGATGTACCACTTATTTGTGCAAAAAGACCTGGATTTAGTCGAAATTAATCCCTTGGCAGTCAGTGCTACTAGTCAAGTTATGGCTCTTAATGGTAAAGTCAGGGTCAACGAACGGGCGATCAAGCGTCATCCCGATCTCGCCGAGATGGCGGCAAAAATTATCAGCCGTCATACTAGTACTGAAATTAACAGTATTTTAGGCAACTGGAATGGTGTAAAGATGCACGGAAAAATCGGTATCTTAGGTAATGGTACTGGTTCAGTGATGGCAACCTTAGATTTAGTGGCTAATGCTGGTGGCAATCCAGGCGTTTGTTTGAATCTACGTCATGCCTTCCTTACGGATACTACACCAACTACCTTCCGCGATCGCTTAGAGACAAGTCTGAAAATCCTGGAGGCTGACAAAAGTATTCAAGTAATACTAATTAACTTTCTGGGTAGCATTCCTCAAATTGAGGAAGTGACTGAAGTTATAGCCAGATTTGTGCAGCCAGACGATAGCGAAGTTCAATCACAGGTTGTACATTCTAATGGCAGTAAAAATAGCCGAGAGCGAAATTTTACACCCTTGGTTGTCCGTCTTGCTGGTTCTGAATTTAAGGCTGCTAGAAAATATTTAGCAACACTAAAAACCCACACTGATGCGCTCCTCGTGGTAGAAAATTTAGATGAGGCAGTAGCAGCAGCAGTTCTTCTTGCTAAACCAACGGTTAATAAGAAGTAGTGAATTTCATTTTCTTCCAATTCAAAAATCAAAAATTAATAATTTTGACCGCAACGCATAAATTTTTGAATTTGATGCTGAAACCAATTACAGCTTTGTTTCCTGGGACTAAATTATATAGTGCATTCAAACTGAATATTCCTAGCCAGAGGCGGGTTTTACCACTTTTGGAACACTCAACCTCAAGAATAGTTTTTGGAATTTCAGTAAAAATTGAATCAATACGACATTTTTACAGTGTCCTTTTTATGCCCAGTGCTTTAAGGCACTGGGTTGTCAAACTCTAGGGTAATTTTTTATGAATCTAACGCCAGAAAGTAAAGTCTTGATTCAAGGCTTTTGTGAATTTATATCAAGCACTCATGTTGCTCAAATGAAAGCTTATGGCACGAATTTAGTAGCTGGTGTCAATCCTGGATCTGGCGGACAGGAGCTGTATGGACTGCCAGTATTTGACTTAGTAGAGGAGGTAATAGAAGAATTTGGGGCAATTGACACGACAATTATTTGTGTAGATCCTTACGATGTTTTAGATGCGGCATTAGAAGCGATCGCATCTAATATTCGCCAGATCATTATTATTACCGCTGGCGTGCCGCCTTTGGATATGGTGCAGTTACTCCGCAAAGCCGAAGCCTGTGAAACTTTAGTAATCGGGCCAAATAGTCCGGGGATCATTGTACCGGGAAAAATTCTCTTAGGGACTCAACCCAGTGAATTTTATACCCCTGGGACAGTCGGGATCGTTAGTCGTAGCAGTACTCTTACTTACGAAATCGCCTACGAATTAACAAAAGCAGGTTTAGGACAATCGATTAGTGTCAGTATTGGTAGTGATGCGATCGTTGGTTCCTCATTTTTGCAATGGCTGCAAATTCTCGATGAGGATGAAACTACACAGGCGATCGTTTTAGTAGGTCAACCTGGTGGTGGTAGTGAAGAAGCAGCAGCCCGATATATTACTGAAGCAATTGATAAACCAGTAATTGCCTACATTGCCGGCAGACAAGCACCACCAGGAAAAACTTGGCGTCAAACTGGGACTTTAGCAACGGTTATCGGACGCGATCCTAATTTTGGCACAGCCCAAAGTAAATTAGCTGCTTTAAAAGAAGCACAAGTTCCGGTAGCTGAACGCCCTTCTCAGATTCCAGAATTATTGAGAAAAGAGATTAACTAATTCGTAATTCGTAATTCGTAGTTAAGAATTCAATTACAAATTACGAATTATTCTAATCCCCGTCTGAAACAGTTTTTAATTACGAATTACGAACTATTTGGTCAGTCTTGGGAACGGTTTTGAGGGAAGAGGTAGGCGATCGCAGCGTAACCCGAAGCACTGAGTAAACTAACCAAAAAAGCAGCCAGAACAAAAGTAGACATAATTATTACACTCTATGCACTTCCAAATCTCGGCATTCATCAACAAACCAAGATTTTGGATAGTTTCAAATTAGCAATTGGGTATGACACAGCCGTGACTACCTTATGTCAATCCCTTGTATCTCAAGGCTTTTAACTCACTCAAGCCAAAGGCAGAAAAAACCGAAACGTACTGCCAACTCCCAATTCGCTTTCTACCTGAATTTGACCGCCTTGTAGTTCAATCAAACGACGGGAAATAGTTAAACCAATACCAGTGCCTCCCGAATGGCGATCGCGCGATTGGTCAGCTCGCCAGAATCGCTCAAACACATGGGGCAAATTTTCTGGAGCAATACCAATACCTGTATCCACAACCGCAATCCACAGTTGAGATGCTTCAGTCCCAACACTAATGGTAATTGAACCTTCGTTAGTGTAACGTACTGCATTACCTAGCAGATTAACCAACACCTGTTCTGTACGGTCAACATCTGCCAATACAGAAGGTAGGATAGATGGACATTTTAAGAGCAGAACTGGTCCATCTTCCAGCAGTTGGTCGGTAAATTTCTCCACTAATGACTCTAACAACGGACGCAGATTTACCCGTTGGATATTAATTGGCAGATAACCCGCTTCTGCCTTAGACAGTTCTTGTAAATCGTTCACCAACCGTTCTAAACGCCTAGTCTCTTTAGCTAAACGCCGATAGATTTCAGGAGATGCTTCAATTTCCCCATCAGCCAGTTCTTCCAAGTAACCGCGCACCACAGTTAACGGTGTTCGTAATTCATGGGTCATATCTCCAATCACTTCTCGCCGTCGTGCTTCTACCCCTTCTAAACTAGCTGCCATCCGGTTGAAACTAGCACTCAGTCCACTGAGTTCTGGAATGTCAGACACAGGTAGTCGTGCATCCATCTGACCAGCAGCAAATTTTTGGGTAATTTGTTCCATCTCGGTCAACCGCTGCATAATCCGTCTGGATACCCAGTAACTCAATCCTCCAGCGGCGGTGGTGCCGACTAAGACTGACCAAATAGTGCTTCGCTGCCAAGCAAATTCAAATCCTGTAACCAATTCAGTACGGATATTGATTAAATCGAACCCCCGATTTTGTAATCGTTCCAAATGCAAGACAAACAAGTGGGGGGAAGAGATTTTGCTGATGCTCACCAGACTCGCTACTCCCACGAGCATTACTACTAAGTGGGAGAAAAATAGGCGTCCTCTCAGCCCCATTTTCATAAGATTTACGCCACCAGAGGATCTTCAAACTTGTAGCCCACCCCAACAACAGTTTTAATAAAAGTGGGATTTGCCGGATCAGGCTCAATCTTTTTTCGCAACCGAGCTACATGAGTATCCACCACTCGTTCATCGCCAAAAAAGTTGTCTCCCCAAAGTTTATCAATTAGTTGAGTGCGGTTCCAAACTCGACCAGGATTGCTGACGAAGGTAGTTAACAAGTTAAATTCTAGAGTAGTTAAGTCCAAAATTTCAACCTCTTGAAAATTCATTTGACGACTGGCAGTGCGTTGGTCTGCATCGACAATAAAGTGTTGGGTACGATTGACTTGATGTTGTCCCCCTTGGCGGAGGCTACGCCGCAATAGTGCCCGCACCCTAGCTACTAACT
>JBGTMK010000308.1:0-6359 GCA_041743605.1 Nostoc sp. | reverse complement strand
TGAGAAAATTTTACTTATAGCAGTTTTCATGTATTTAGACCATGCGCTAATATATGAAATTTCTTTCTTCCTTTGCGCCTACCCTGTGGGTTCCGCTTGCGGTCTGCGTGTTAGCGTAGCCCGAAATAAAGATGTGGTTCATTTAGCTGAAAATCGCTGTAAGTGCAACCTACATTAAAAATTTGAGACTAAAACTTTTTGTACTCATTGAGGTGAGAATCGCCATAGTGCATTTCACCCATAGCCACCAAAATCTTACGTGGCCCAACATAAGAATTGCGGCCATGTGCCGTCAGCATATTATCTAGCATTAAAACATCCCCTTCCTGCCAGGGAAAACTGACTGTGGCTTGCTCGTAAACTGAGCGAATCTCCTCCACAACAGCATCTTCAATGGGAGAACCGTCGCCATAATAAACATTCCGTGGCAGTTTTTCCTCTCCAAATGTTGACAAGAGGGAGTCACGAACTGCTGGTTCTAGACAAGATACGTGATGCAACTGAATTTGGTTGAAAAACACCAACTCACCAGTTTGAGGATGCTGAGTTACAGCAGGTCGCACTTGCCGAGTTAAAAGATTATCATCTTCCTTCCACTCAAAAGCAATTTTTTCTTGACGACAGTAATTTTCAACTAATGTTCTATCCGTGGTGTGGAAAAACTCTTGCCAACTGACATCCAAACCCTTGGTATAGTTACGAACATACATTAATTTCTTTTCCTGAAAGCGCGATCGCAACTTGGGGTTAAGTAGTTGATAAACTTTGCGACAATCGACTATTGGTGTTTCTCCACCAGCTTGAGCGCTTTGCAAGCAGAAAAACCAAATTTTTAACGGCCAGCAGTGCAGATGTGAACTTTCGTTGTGGAAGAGGATAGCTTGGTCGGCTGGGTATGGGGTAGAACCGTAAACTTTGCCGCCTAGTCCCTCCCGTGGTAAGTCGCCATACTCGCCAAACAATTCTGGACAAATAGCTTGAGCCAGTTTCTCAAATGCGGATGCAGATTCAACTTTGAAACCTCGAAACAGCAAAGCCCCATGATATGACAATTTTGTTTCTATAAATTTGTGGTTGCTTTTAACCCAGTCAATTAGGTCAATTTGCTCTACAGCAGGTTTAATCACCAGGGGAAGTGTTTCATCAGGTTGTAAATAATTTGTTTCAATTAGTTCTCCCTCTGGCAACTTTATAGCTTTAGGCTTAACCTGCATAAACTTTTTAAGCTTGCTTTCTTCTTGTTTTACTTGTGTCATAATTTTTTGTTTCTTTTCCATTTCAGTGAGAATTTCTAAACTGTTAATTCGGGCATCGGGTTGAGCAATAATGCTCTGCAAAAAAATTGCAAAATGCTCTGATATGCGAATAATAGTAGAAGCATCAAATAAATCAGCATTATATTTCCAATTCCCCACAATTCCTGACTCTGTTTCTGTCAGAAATAAAGCTAAATCAAACTTTGCTAGCTCGTTGTCAATCTCCATACTGGTGAGTTGAAGTCCTGAAACTTCTACAGTAGGCATGGGAACATTTTGGAGAACAAACAACACCTGAAATAGTGGTGTGGAACTTGCACTTCGGTCTGGGCGTAATTCTTCTACTAGCTTGGCAAAAGGCAAGTCTTGGTGGGCGTAAGCTCCCAAAGCCACTTCCCGAACCCGCTTCAACACTTCTCGAAAACTGGGATTACCTGATAAATTGGTACGCAAAACCAGCAGGTTGACAAAGAAGCCAATTAATCCCTCTGTTTTAGCTGAGTTACGGTTGGCGACATCAGTACCAACAACAATATCATCTTGACCTGTATAACGATTTAACAACGTTTCAAAGGCAGCAAGTAAAGTCATAAATAGGGTGACACCTTCTTGCAAACTTAGTGTCTTAACATCCTCATATAACTTTGGAGATAGCCAGAAGGAATAAGTTGCTCCCTTGGAAGTGGAAACATCGACTCGTGGACGGTCAGTAGGTAGTTTGAGAATTGGCAAGTTGTGTCCTAACTGCTGCTTCCAGTAAGATAATTGCGCCTGAAAAACTTCCCCTTGTAACCATTCTTGTTGCCAAATAGCAAAGTCTGCATACTGAATTGGGAGAGAGGGTAGTGGTGAACTTTTGCCATCGGACAAAGTTTTATATAGTGTTACCAATTCCTGAATCAGTATTCCCATTGACCAAAGATCAGAGATAATATGATGCATTGTCAATATTAATACGTACTCTGCTGTATTCAGTTGCAGTAAACTGACTCGCAGTAATGGCCATTCAGTTAAGTCAAAAGGCCGTCTAAACTCTTCCTTGGCTAGTCTTATCGCCTCAGTTTCTCTGGCAGATAAGGGTATTTTCCGCAGGTCTATTATGGGCAGAGTGAAATTAGGTGATGGGATAATTACCGGAACTGGTTGCCCTGCCATTGTTGTAAAGATAGTGCGTAGGGCTTCATGACGGCTAATAATTTCACTGATGCTATGAGTTAAAATTTCAACATTTAGTACACCTGATAAACGAACTGTTGTGGAAATATTGTATGCAGAATTCCCAGGCTGTAATTGTTCCAGGAACCATAGACGCTGTTGAGCAAAAGAGAGCGTCAGTTCTTGATTCGGTTGTCTGGGAAGCATCGGCGGAACTCGAAGACCATCTTTTGTGTGACTAATTAGCTGGTCAATATGCAATGCTAAATCAGCTACAGTAGGCGATTCAAAGAGATAGCGCAGAGGCAATTCAACGTTAAAAGCTTCGTAAACACGAGAAATAACTTGAGTAGCAAGTAAAGAATGTCCTCCCAACTCAAAGAAGTTATTATAAATTTCCACTTGCTGTTGATTCAGAACTTGAGACCAAATACTCACTAGTATTTCTTCAACAGGAGTGCGAGGAGGTACATAACTGTTTTGCAAATCCAATCTGGTGTTTTTCGGTGCTGGTAGTGCCTGACGATTAATTTTGCCGTTAGGTGTTAGAGGTAGTGCTTCTAAAATTACAAAGGCATCAGGAACCATATACTCTGGTAATTGTGCTTTTAACAGGTGACGCAGTTGAGCGATCGCCAGCGTCATATCCTCAACAGGTACAATATAAGCGGCCAAGTACTTGTTACCAGGATGGTCTTCCCTGACTATGACCACAGCCTCCTGTATCCCTGAATCACGATTCAGCACCGCTTCAATCTCGCCCAGTTCAATGCGGAAACCACGAATCTTAACTTGGTGGTCAATGCGACCAATGTATTCTATTTCACCCTTGGAGAGATAACGTGCCAAATCTCCCGTTTGATAAAGACGTGCAGATGGTTTGTCACTAAAAGGATGAGGAATAAATTTCTCTGCCGTCAAGTCAGGACGATGGAAATAACCCCTAGCCAGTCCATCCCCAGCAATACATACTTGTCCTGGTACACCAACCGGAACTAACTGATGATATCGGTCAAGAATATAAATTTGCGTGTTAGTAATTGGCTGACTAATGGTGACAGTCCGGTTAATTGTTTTTACTTCAGCTGCGGCTGACCAAATGGTAGTTTCTGTAGGGCCATACATATTCCACAGGGAAGCACACCTTTCCCGTAATTGATTGGCTAAATGTGCAGGTAAGGCTTCACCACCACAGAGAATTTTTAATTGCTGATTACCACCCCAACCTGCTGCTAATAGTAATTGCCAGGTTGCAGGTGTAGCTTGCATGAGAGTAGCTTGGGAATTAGTTAATGCTGCTGACAACTGGATACCATCTGCGGCTACTTCCCGGCTGACAATCACTAAACGCGCACCGACGATAATTGGTAAAAATAATTCTAATGCAGCAATATCAAAGGAATAGGTAGTCACTGCCAGTAAGGTATCTTCTTCAGTAATTCCTGGGCTTTGCTGCATGGCAAATAAGAAATTATTCAAAGCCCTGTGAGAAATTTGTACACCTTTGGGTTTACCTGTAGATCCAGAGGTGTAGATGACATAAGCCAGGTTTTCCGCAGTTATTTGTGAGCATATATTTTCCGGACTTTGTTGCTCAATTAAGTGCCAATTAGTATCTAAACAGATCGTTTGCCCTTGGTGTTCAGGTAGTGCTGCTAACCGCGAGGCTTGAGTTAACAACACTGGCACTTGAGTATCTGCTAAAATAAATCCTAATCGTTCTTGAGGATAGTTAGGGTCTAGTGGAATGTATGCGCCACCTGCTTTGAGGATGGCTAATAGTCCAATGAGCATATTTAAAGAACGCTCGACACAAATCCCTACCAATACTTCTGGTTTTACTCCTAATTTTTGTAAATAATGCGCTAGTTTGTTAGCTCGTTGATTAAGTTCACGGTAGGTTAATTGTTGGTTTTCAAATATTACTGCTACTGCATCTGGGGTTTTTTCTACTTGCGCTTCAAACAATTGATGAATCAATACATCTGGAGAATTATTGCCAGCAGTATTATTCCACTCTATTAATAACTGATGTTTTTCTTGCTGACTCAACAAAGGCAACTGAGAAAGTTTTTCTTGGGGGTTAGCAACAATACCTGCTAATAAAATTTGGAAATGCTCAACCATTCTGGCAATTGTAGCAGGCTGAAACAAGTCAGTATTGTACTCAAATGTTCCTCTTAAACCCTCTTCTGTATTGGTCAAAAACAGACTTAAATCAAATTTTGCTGTGTTGGTTTTGACTTCTAATGATTTCAGAGTTAGTCCTGGCAGATTTAAGCTTGTGCGTGGAGCATTTTGCAGCGCAAACATCACTTGAAATAGAGGCGTGTAACCAAGATGGCGACTGGTTTGCAACTCATCTACTAACTTTTCAAATGGCAAATCTTGATGAGCATAAGCGGCCAAAGCCACCTCTCGCACTCGTGCTAGTAACTGGCAAAAATTGAGATTTCCTCTCAAGTCAGTCCGCATTACTAGAGTATTGACAAAAAAACCAATTAACGATTCAGTTTCAATTTGATTGCGGTTAGCAATGGGCGAACCAATTAAAATATCTTCTTGCTTTGTGTAGCGGTAAAGCAGAATATTAAATGCTGTCAGCAAAACCATGTATAGCGTAGCTTCTTGCTCTTGACTCAATTGGATAAGAACTGTAGTCAAAGTCCGAGACAGCGCAAATTTTTGTGTTTCACCTGGGGAGGTTTGTACAGCAATTCGTGGTTTATCTGTAGGTAGATTCAGTACAGGAAGTTCACCCCCCAGTTGCTGTTTCCAATAATTTATTTGTGTTTCTAGAACTTCTCCCTCAAGCCATTGTCGCTGCCACATTCCAAAATCTGCATACTGGATAAGCAGTTCAGGCAGTGGAGAGGGTTTGCCATGCAAGAATTTTGGATAAAGAGTGGTTAGTTCTTGAATGAGGATGTTAATAGACCAACCATCAGAGATGATGTGATGCATCGTGAACAATACCACATTCTCGGATGGGCTGAGATGCAACAAACTGACTCGTAGCAAAGGTATTTGTGTCAGGTCAAAGGGTTGTTGTGCTGCTTTTGTGATTAGTTCTTGTACTACTTGTTCACTTGCAGTTTTAGTAAGTTCCTGTAAATCGATGACCGGAAGTGTTAATTTCAGTTCTGAGGCAATTACTTGAATTGGTTGACCATCGATAGTAACGAAAGAAGTTCGTAAAATTTCGTGCCGCTTGATAATTTCATTAATGCTTTCCTCAAGGGCAGCTACATTGAGATTTCCCTGCAAATGCACAGCCGCAGGTATATTATAAGTAGGATTTCCTGGGTCTAATTGTTCAAGAAACCACAAACGCTGTTGAGCAAAGGACAAGGGTAAAGAGTGAGAATCCCGGCTTTGGCGTTGAATTTTTGTGGGAGCAATTTTCGCTTTTTTCTGATTCATCCGTTGCATTAGCAACTCACGTTTATCTGGAGAAAGCTCTGCAATGCGTTTGCTCAAATCACTCATTTGCTTGCTCCTTCTTTAGCTAAGGTTTCTTGGGTATCTGCTTCTGATAATTCCTCTAGTTCTGCTAACATTTGAGTCAGCATTTCCTCATCTGCTTGTTCAGCTAGTTGTTGGGCGATGATTACTGCTAATTCTGCCACAGTAGGAAATTCAAAAAGCTGGCGTAAAGACATTTTTACGCCAAAGGTTTGCTGTAAGCGGGAAATGACTTGAGTGGCGAGCAGTGAATGTCCTCCTAATTCAAAGAAGTTATTGTGAATGCCTACTTTTTTCAGATTTAATATTTCAGCCCAGATACGAACTATTAATTCTTCATGGTTTGTCCGGGGAGGAACAAAAGTTTCAACTAACTCTGGTGCTGGCAGTTTTTCTATATCTATTTTGCCGTTGGCAGTTAAAGGCAGAGTCTTTAAAATTATAAAGGCTGAAGGTACCATGTATTCAGGCAATTTTTCCTGG
>JBGTMK010000307.1:0-4791 GCA_041743605.1 Nostoc sp. | reverse complement strand
CGAGAATTGTCTGCTTAAATTCGGGAGCTAACAGCAAGTTAGGCAAAGCTGGATTTTCGCTAAAAGCCTTCTTAATCTTATTCAAAAAGCGAGCGCGAATAATACAACCACCTTTCCAAATCCGCGCCATTTCGCCCAGATCCAAATTCCAGTTATATGTTTTTGAAGCTGTGGATAGCAACGCCATCCCTTGAGCATAAGAACAGATTTTTGAGCAATAGAGAGCATCGCGTACTTTGTTGATAAAGTCCTTAGTTTGCCCCTCATACTTGCCACTGGGGCCTGTGAGGACTTTAGATGCTGCAACCCGCTCCTCTTTAATCGAAGAAATAATCCGGGCATTAACTGCTGCTGTAATTGTGGGAATAGCAACTCCCAATTCTAATGCAGTTTGTACAGTCCAGCGTCCAGTTCCCTTTTGACCGGCTGCGTCAACAATCAAATCCACCAGGGGTTTATTTGTGTCTGGGTCAATATATGGGAAGATATTCTTCGTAATCTCGATCAAAAATGAATCGAGTTCATCGGTGGTGTTCCATTCAGCAAACACATCATGTAGCTGACTGGGGTTCAATCCAGCGACATTTTTCAGCAAGTCGTAGGCTTCAGCAATTAGCTGCATATCGCCATACTCAATGCCGTTGTGTACCATTTTGACATAGTGGCCAGAACCACCGGGACCAATGTAGGTTACACAAGGGCCATCATCGACTTGGGCAGCAATTTTGTTGAAAATTGGTGATAGAAACTCATAAGAGCTTGTTGTACCTCCAGGCATCAGAGATGGGCCATTCAATGCCCCTTCTTCACCGCCACTGACACCCATACCAAGATACCGAAGCCCAGCGGGTTCTAATTCCTGAGTGCGTCGTTCTGTATCTTCAAACCAAGAGTTGCCACCGTCGATAATGATATCGCCTTCCTCTAACAAGGGTTTGAGTTGAGCAATCACCGCATCCACTGGTTTACCAGCTTGCACCATTACTAGAATTTTGCGGGGACGTTCCAATAAGGCAACGAATTCTTCTAAAGTAAAGGCGGCTTTGACGTTCCTTCCTGTAGCACGCTGCGCCATAAACGCATCCGTTTTTTCGCGGGAGCGGTTGTAAACTGCAATTGGGAAGCCATTGCGCTCCACGTTGAGAGCGATGTTCTCACCCATAACGGCTAATCCAATCACACCAAAGCTTTGTAGTGTCATAAAAAATTTCTGGCTAACTCTTGCAGATCCTTTACCTATAAGGGTAGTCCGATATTTTCCGTTCTCCCCTAAAGAAGACCTTAAGACTTGAATAAAGGGCAAAAATCCACAACTAACATGGATAATTAATTTTAAATTGTATCTAAATCAACAATTGACTGACAAAATTTGCAAAATTGTTATTTGAGGGACTGGGGACTGGAGACTGGGGACTGGAGACTGGAGACTAGGAAATAATTTAATTCACTAAATTACTTTTTCTTCCTAAATACCTAATACCCAGTACCCGATCCCCAGTACCCGATCCCCAGTCCCCAATCTCTAGTTAAAGGAGTAACCAAATAATGCTGGCATTTGTCCTAGCTTTGGTGGTCGGTCTTGGTAGTTTAGCCATTTATGTAGCAGCTTTCTTTTTTCCAGAAATCCACCGAAAGAATGATTTTATCTGGAGTGGTGTGGGACTTTTCTACGCTTTAGTCTTATGGGTGTTTGCACCACGCATTACTGGGGGTTTGTTGCTGGGTCATGTGGCTAGTGTGGCTCTTTTGGTCTGGTTTGGCTGGCAAACTCTATCATTACGTCGCCAACTGACCCCACAGGCACAACAAACCCAAGTACCCAGTCCTGAGACGGTAAAAACTGGCATTCAAGAGCAGGTGAATAAGTTGTCCCTTCAGGAACGGCTGGGCCAGTTACAAAAAGGTCTTGGTAACACCTTCAGTGGCGTGAAAGATAAAGTGCAACAAACTGGGAGTAAAAAGCCACCCGCAACCCCCAAACCTGAAGACATTACCTCTGTACTGGCAGAGAAACCTACTGTTGAGATTATCGACAAAACTACTGCCATACCAGAAAAACCAGCAGAGGAGATAGTTACTACTGACACCGAAGCCAAAACCGAAACTATACCGGAAGCGATTCCACCACATCCCCCATCTCCTGAGTTGGTGGAAGCAGCGCAACCAGATTTAGAAATTGAGGATAAGCAACCGATTCCCGTAGAAGAAATTGCGCCGGATGCGGTACTCGCTCCCCCAGCGGAAACGCCACCGGAACAAATACCGCCTAATCAACCTGGTTGAATTCTGTGAAACCCAGCGTTAACCTAATATGATGTTGGGTTTCACTATTTCCATCAGGCTATTTTAGGGCTAATTTCAAACACTAATTCAGAACGATAGAAGCACACATCAAACGCTAAAAATAAATTCATGTGTCCTAAAATCAATGGGGCGTTTCTATCTTTTGTCCAAGCAAAAGCTAACTCTACTGTCGGAAATGGTTCAACATTTGCCATCAACACCAATGCCCTCGCCTCAAACCTAGCCAAATTACCACCCAATGGAACAGAAAGTCTTTGACGTTCCCAAACTGCTCCCAGCCTTAACCCGATTTCGTAGGGCAATACGTTGACAGTAGAACCAGTATCTAGCAAGCCTGATACACTTACAAAACGATTCTGATAACTGAGAATTAGCGGTAGATAAGGTAGGGTACTTAATGCACCGAGTTCTGGATTGATCTCAGTAAATGCAAATCTAACTTTATCAACCATGTGTTGCTGCTTTTTCTTCTGCTAATGCCTTCGCTAAAACAGCAGCAGCTTCAAAAGAATCATATAAGCCAAGACTTGCTACTTTATCCTGAGCATCCAATGAGACTAAACTTGATTCTTTCAACAATTCGGCTGCTAGTAAATGCATTAGTAAGAGTTTATCAGTGTGGGATAATTCTTTAACTAGCGGTATGAGTTCGGTAAGAAGCATTAAGTTAAGGCTTTAATGAATTTAGATAAATTTTAGAGCATAGTTTGGGGAATGCTCTTAGCTAACTAGGAATAAGAATTATGAACATCCAACTTAAGGCGGAATACGAGCAATTTATACAAACCCGAATTGCTACAGGTAGATATGAAAATGCTGAAGATGTGATTGCTAAAGCATTGAAACTGCTGGAAGAATGGGAGAAGGGTTATCAGCAATGGGAAGAAGAAACCCAGAAAAAAATAGCTGTTGGGCTTGCTTCTATTGAACGTGGAGACGTAATAGATGGTGAAGTGGTGATGGCACGACTGTCAGAAAAATTACGCAAAGCGCGTGAGACTCAAGGATCATGGAATATTTTATTGCCAAAGAAGCAAGCCAATATTTAGATGAAATTTTGGATTATTTTCTAGTTCGCAATATCAACGCAGGGGAAAGATTTATTCAAGGATTTAATAAGAAGTGCCAAAACATAGCTCAATTCCCGAATATAGGACGAAGCTACGCCAATTTTGATCCAAGCCTTAGAGGAATAACCTTAGATGGCTACATTATTTTTTATCGAGTTTTTGAAGATAGTGTTGTGATTGTGCGGGTAATTAGCGGTTATCGAGATTTAAAATCTATATTTGCAGATGTGAACGATGAATAGATTTTTGATAAAGTTACCCTATCGACTTTATGCAGCGATCGCACTACCATCAAAATATATAAAAGCATATAGCGCGCACTACCATACCCCCAGCTTCAAATATTTTAGTTCTGTAAGGTGCGTTACGACGCAAAATTAGCGTCGGGTGAAGTCTTTGCTGTAGACATCGCTCCCCGAATATTTACTAAATTAGCCAGAATTAACGATACAATCATTAAAAAATACCCAAAAAATACTTAAGCGATTCATTATGGTAGCAATATCTAACGTTGAGGTGACAATTTCTCTAGCTGAACTGGGTTTAGACGATGAGGAGTTGCAAACAGAAGTAGAAAATTTGCTACCTCAGTTAAAAGAGGTGGATGGGGTAGAAGATGCAGATTTAGTTGCAGTGGAAAACGCACCCCAGGGTACAAAAAGTATTAGCGGCTTTGTGTGGGGATTGGTAAAAGCACAAATTAATGCTGCTAATATCAAGACTTTGTTTAAATTTTTGAGCGATCGCTTTGGCAACAAACCAATTAAAATCGGGGTGAAAGCGCTTGATGGCAGAGAACTCAATATCGAAGCCAGCAGTCGAGAAGAGTTTGAATTTGCGCTACAGAAAGCGCAGGATTTTTTGAACAATAAGTCAAACAGCTAAATGGCAAAATTTGCACTGCTAATCGGGATTAGCGAATACGAGTCAGGACTAGCAGCGTTACCCAAGGCTGTAAATGATGTTGAGGCGATGCAGCGAGTTTTGGTAAACTCCGAAATCGGTGGTTTTGCTCCAGGGGATGTCACAGTGCTGAAAAATCCCCAAAAGCCAGATATGGAAAGAGAAATTTATAACTTTTATGCTAATTCTGATAAAGAAGACTTGCTGTTGCTTTACTTTTCTGGTCATGGCGTGACACTACAAAATGGCGACTTTTACTTTTCAACTTGCCAAACTCAAAAAAATCAGAATCAATTGCTCACATACACAGCCGTACCCGCCAGATATGTACACGAGTCAATGAACACCAGCAAATCTAAGCGACAGGTAGTAATTTTAGCTAGATCAGCAGAAGCCCCACACTCACTCTTAGGAGTGTGGGATGAATGCGCGGGAGTGGAGAGATATAGTAATTAATGCTTTTTGGCGTAGCCAAAACAATTAATTACTATATCGAGCCATGACCCATATTCAT
>JBGTMK010000306.1:0-3740 GCA_041743605.1 Nostoc sp. | reverse complement strand
AATCGAAAGCTTGGACGTTCCAGAGTTAGCATCTGCGATCGTCGGAGCTAAACAGACAAGTCACGCCAGCTATTATTCCCCAATTGAGCAGACGCGCCAAATGGTCGGCTTTGCCCCTTTACAAGAGCAACCTTGGGTGTTAGGGGTGAACAAAGCCCACGCACAGTTTGATGCTCCCTTGAATGAACTAATCTGGCAGAACAGTAACAGTTTACTGGCAGTAGGAGCGATCGCAGCAATCATTGCCTTGATTTTAGCGCGGAGTATTGCCAAACCGATTCGTGCGCTAACAAAAGCAGCACAATCACTGGTAGAGCAAGATGATTTTGATACTCATCAGTTAGCTAAAGTGTCTGACGCGAATGATGATATTGGTCAACTGGTGCGCGTTTTCCTGCAAATGGCCCAAGAGGTGAAGGCACGAGAGCAAAAGCTCAAACAGCAAGTGATGGAATTAAACGTTGAAATTGACGAGGCGAAAAAGGCACGTCAGGTAGCTGAGATCGCACAGACAGATTACTTCCAACAACTGCAACAAAAAGCGCAAAAAATAAAGGGGCGAACGGTGAAAGATGATGAAACACAAACCTATTACTTCCAGCAGTTACACCAAAAAGCACAAAATCTTAAAGGTCGCGTTGTAAAAGTAGCTGATTGAAGAAATCCCCAAATAGCAACTATATCAAAGTTTTCACATAGTTAGGGTATGGCATTATGTCCAAAATTGTATCTATTCATTCGTTTCGTGGTGGTACGGGAAAATCAAATTTAACTGCTAACTTAGCAGCTACTATTGCCCGTCTTGGAAAACGTGTAGGTATTATTGACACCGATATTCAATCACCAGGAATTCATATTATTTTTGGTCTAGACGAGGAAAAGATGAATCGCTCTCTCAATGATTACTTATGGGGGCGCTGTGTAATTAAAGATGCTGCCTACGATGTTAGTCATACTTTAAATGCGGAAGGGGAGACATCTAGGGCAAATGGCAGCCTCTACCTGATTCCTTCCAGTATTAAAGCAGGTGAAATTTCTCGCATCTTGCGCGAGGGTTATGACGTAGGCAAACTCAACGACGGCTTTGAGGATCTAATCCGCTATCTCAACCTGGACTATTTGTTAATTGATACTCACCCTGGTCTGAATGAAGAAACCTTACTGGCGATCGCTATTTCTGATATCTTAGTCGTCATCCTGCGTCCAGACCGCCAAGACTTCCAGGGTACTGCGGTAACGGTGGAGGTGGCAAAAAAATTAAAAGTCGACAAAATGCTGCTGGTAATTAATAAGGTGCTACCAGCAATGGATTTCAATACTCTCCAAGAACAAATGGAGACAATCTACAACACTCCAGTGGCTGGTATTGTGCCTCTATCTGAAGAGATAATTCAGCTAGCCAGCAGTGGTTTGTTTTGCTTGCGTTACGCTGACCATCCGTTTAGCCAGACGGTGCAAGAAATTGCTCGGCAAATTGTGGATCAGGTTGAGCTAAAGAAGGTATTGGTGGGAGGTGATCGCTCTTGAGCAATCAACAGCAACTTCGTGCTAGTGTACTTGCCTCCTATGGTGCTACTGCAAGGGAGACAGAAGAATTGCTTGCCTACAATCAAAACATCTTTGATCGCAGTTTTTCAACACTCCCCGCCAAGTTTCCGCTTCCACCCGAACCCTATGTAGCCGCCTGGGAAGAATACGCCACTTTTGCTCAAGAGGTAGGAGTCTTTCAAGCTTTATCAAGCAAGTTGGTACAGTTACAGTTCCCCATACTTGAAGGCATCAGCCAAACAGAGGCATACCGCTTTGCTACCCTTAAGGGTGTTTCAGTGGATGGGATGATTGAGGCGACTGGTTTGATTTTACAGCAACCCGAACAACTCCAGTTGATCCTACATCAAAGCTTGGCTGGAGCCATCCCGGTTTTGCTCACCAGGAACCGAGAAGATTTTGTTTCTTTGGTACAAGCACTAACAATGCGGAATGAACCACTACCAGTCCCTGTTTCTATAGGAGCTTGCATGGTTACTGGTTTCAACAACTGGGATCGGGTTCGCCAGTATCGCCAACAATGGTCAGTAAAAAATTTTGGTAACTGCTCCGAAAGTAGTTGGTTAAAAGAATTTGGGCGACTAATCCCGCAAAAGGAGCTTTATCAAGATCGGTTGATCATTTTGAGTGACGGTTTCTATAGCAATGTTTCAGCCAACGACATCGGACTTTCGGAAGTAGAATGGCGGCGTATTTCCCTAAATATTCGGCTGGAACATGAATGTACTCACTACTTCACACACCGCTTATTTGGCTCCATGCGGAATAATCTACTCGACGAACTGATTGCCGACTACAGAGGTATTGTGGCAGCTATCGGACACTATCGGGCTGATTGGTTTTTGCGTTTTCTGGGGCTGGAGTCATTTCCAGATTACCGAGAAGGAGGGAGATTGCAAAATTATCGAGGTCAACCGCCGCTTTCAGAGGGTGCATTTAAGATTCTGCAAGCATTGGTGAAGTCTGCTGCTGAGAATTTGGAAGGCTTTGATGTTGAACATGGAGGCAAGTTAAGAACTCTTAATAGTCAACCGATTATGTTAATAGTTTTAACTTATTTGACATTAGAAGAATTGGCTGACTCTCAGGCGCATTCCTATATCCAAAAAATTCTAGACCAATGGCTGACAACTCTCACAAAGAGGCAAGCGGAGCGTCCAGAAACTGAACTTAAATTTATATGAGTTATGACAGAAGTTCTACTTAAAGAATTGAGTAATAGTGACATCAATTGGATGATCGCTACGGGTCAAAAAAAGGAAATACCTGCTGGCACTATCCTTGTGCAGCAAGGAAAAGCCCTGGACACCCTACACATCATACTGGATGGAACATTCACAATTACTGTTTCGCAAGCTACAAACAATCCTCTCGATCGAGCTTTTGTAGCTATGGAGGATAGCGATACATTAGGACGAGAGATTGCACGGATTTCAAGTGGTGAGATAATAGGAGAAATCCCGTTTATTAATGTCCGCCCAGCTGCTACCACTGTTGAAGCAGTTGAAAAGTCAGTGGTAATATCTATTTCTCGGCAGCAATTGAGGGCAAAATTGCAGCAGGATGTCGGTTTTGCTTGTCGGTTTTATCGAGCGATCGCTATTTTACTTGCAAACAGAATCACTCAACTTGGTCATAGCAAACTTGTTAAGAGCAATACGCTCAGAGATATGCTGTTTGTTTTGGAACAATTGCATGATAGTGACATCGATTGGATGATTGTTACAGGTACTAGCCAAAAAATTGCCGCTAACACAGTACTTATACGTGAGGGAGGGCCTGTGGATGCACTGTATATTCTATTGGATGGAACAATGACAGTTTCTGTTTCTGAGGATGAACGTAATCCTTTAAATCGCGCCTTTGCGGCTTTAGAGGGTGAAGAAACTACAAGCAGAGAGATAGCAAGATTATCCAAGGGCGAAATTGTCGGAGAAACAGCTTTCATTGATACCCGTTTGCCTTTTGCAACTATCAGGTCTATTGGAGACTCGCTTATATTGTCAATTCCTCGACAACAATTAGCAGCAAAATTACAACAGGATATAGGTTTTGCTTCTCGATTCTATCGGGTGATTGCTACCTTGCTTGCAAATCGATTACAGGAAATGTTCAATCGGCTTGGTTATGGCAGACGCATTTATAGCAAAGGTCAATCACTGGATGAAAATGTTGAATATGAAGATGAACTG
>JBGTMK010000305.1:0-2439 GCA_041743605.1 Nostoc sp. | reverse complement strand
GTTTCCAATGGTTGCACTGTCACTGCCATAATCAGAATTAAAATTACCAATAGTTGCGTTGTTATTGCCAAAGTTTCTATTGCCATTTCCGACAGGTGCGTTGCCTTCATTAAAGGGTATGCTACCAGTATTAGACGTTTCGGTACTGTTACTAAACGGTATATTGTTACCAAGAACTTCTCTCAACGGGTCAAAAGGCGATCGCCCAAGCAGATTTCCAGTATCTCCACTGGGATTGCCAATACCTGCAAATGGGTTGCTACCTCCTGCCAATGTGTTGTTAATATCATTGAAAAAATTGTCACCTAAAACTAATTTCAAGCGATCAAAAATTAACTGTTGAAGCTTACTACCAGCATCGCCAGCAAAGGGATTGATACCACCACCTGGAATAGTGTTGCTACCATTACCCACAAACACATTACTACCGGATGTCAGTAGACTGCCTTCAGCATCAAAACTGTTATTAGCAGCAAAGGAACTACTGTTATACAGGTTGCTATCACCACCTGTACTAAAGGTGTTAACTCCATCACTTATGGAATTCACAACAGACGCTTCCATTGGCACTAATTCTCCTATTTTTAGTTAAAAAATTCTTGGGTCTTCGGTGCTTGTAATTCTAAAAATCAGTTCCCAGAATTCAAAATAGAGGAAGAATTCAGAAGTCAGAATTCAGGGATCAGAATAAAAATGCTCTCTATGAGACGGTAAAGAAGAGAAGGCTTTAGGCTGTGCTATCTGCCACTCGTACAGAATCCCAACTGAATTCTGACTCCTAAATTCTGTTTCGATAATGATTCTTTAGCTGTGTTTATCTATCGATTTTCCCAAGAATTTGTAATTACTTAATTACTATCGGTACTAAGCGAATGGATTAGAACCACCAGCGAATGGATTAGAACCACCAGCAAATGGATTGGAACCACCAGCAAGTGAAGGGATTACGTTATCACCCAGTTCCTCGTTAAGCCTTGAGTCAATCAGGTTGTCAATAGTAGCTCTCAAACCAAACCCATCTGGTATTTCAGTTGTGCTGATACTAGTGCTTTGGCTGCTAGCACCAGTCAAAGGGTCGCGGGCGCTACCCTGGTTACTGCCCCCTGCGGATGGATTTACACCGCCTGCAAAGATATTCCAGAAGTTGTCACCAGCAAAAGGATTACCACCATAAGCTAAATCAGGTCTATTATTGCTACTACCACCGAATGGACTACCGCCACCTTGTCCATTACCAACCCCACTAAATATACTTGAGAGGTCTTCATCACTCAGAACTTCACTCAAGCGACCGAAGGGTGAATTTCTCAAGGGATTGTCCCCACCAATAGAGGAGTTACCGCTATCACTATCAATCAAATCTGTCATTAGAACTAATCCTCATATTTTTTAGCATGAAAATCTTGCTAGCATATAGGAATCCGACTTGAGTCTTGCTAGGTATTGCAAGAAGCAAAACTTTATCCGGCAAGCTTTACATCAGATTGGCTTTTCAAAAATAAGATGGGATTCCTATAGCGATTTGAACAGAAATAGTTAAATCTGCTTGATGATTTTGCTGTTGTCTTTTATTAACCAAATAGTTATTAGCTATTAGGTTGTTTGTTTATCTGAATTAAGCGTAGACAACTAGCTTGTAATCTATGCTACTGACATTTACAATCTATTTTATTTAGCTTTTAAAGGCAATGAAAAATGTTTTGATAGATTTATCAAATTTTTAGATATTTTCATGCAAAAAACTACAAAATCTGACTAATATACTTGTCTGTAAGGTTAAAATTTCGTTAAAAATAACATTGCAATAGACAATACTTTGATAAACTTGTCAAATTTTTAGATATTTATCATTGAAGGAGGCAGGATACATTTGTGTCAATTTAATGTGAAAACCATCTTAGAACAAGCTTTTAGATATGTCTCGTTCCCAGTCTTCGACTGGGAACGCCATCCTTGGGGCTGCCGCCTCGCTTGCTGGCGGCAAGTGAGTCCAATGCACTAGCATTTCCAGCCTCTGGCTGGAAACGAGATTTGAAAAGGATTTTAGCTTAAGTTGACACCAATGCTGCGTGACTAAATACAGAAGGAGGATATTCACGAATGTTACTCTTGAACTAATCCACAAGTCATATCATGTCCGACTAAATACTTGTCATTACGTTCGCTCTTTGGAGTCCTAGTTACTTCGTGTCAACAGTCGGAGGTGTGCCACTTGAAGTTCTCAAAAAATATATCCAAGACGAAGAAAGGCCGTCCTAGAAAGATGGGGTTTTAAACCCAAATTTCTGATAAAAAGGAGAACTGCTATAAAGTTTCAGCCAGGAAGAAGTTTATCGAACCCACGTTGTTAATGTAGGCGATCGCTCAACCTTACTAGCCTTACAACATAGCCAATTTCTCACATAATTTGATAAACATTACAGGCAAAAACAAAAAGTT